>JBGCDC010000444.1:0-6535 GCA_045105055.1 Phycisphaeraceae bacterium
TGTTCCGCGATAGCGAGCAGCCGTTCACCGAGCCCGCGATCGATGCGATGTCGACGATCGCCGACCAGATGGGCGAGATACTTGGCCGAATCATCCGCGTCCACCATCGCTCGATGCCGGACTTTGATGAACCCAAGGCCAGCGATACCTACCTGCCGCCTTCGGAATGGGACGGCTACGAAAAGGACGCCGACCCATTCGACGATGAAGACGAAGACGGCATGTCGTTTTAATTACAACTTGCTTGTGGGGGCGAGCGCAACGAACTTTTGAGGCAACAGATGAAAACGAACCTACGAAAAAACCGCGGCTTTACCCTGATCGAACTGATGATCATCGTGACCATCATCGGCATCCTTGCCGCGATTGTGATCCCCACGTTCTCCAACGCGAATGAAACCGCCAAGGCCGGTGCCCTGGCTTCGCAGCTCAACACAGTGAAGAAGTCGCTGGTGCTCTACAGCACCGACCACAACGGCGTGTTCCCAACCGATGCACAGCTCATCACGAACCAGTGGCAAGTACTCACAAACACGACGGATATCAACGGCGATGTCTCCGGCGAGGACTACGGCCCGTACTTCCAGAAGCCGCCGTTCAATGCGTTCATGGACTCGAGCGTCGTCGCCGCTGACAACAGCGCCGCCTGGCAGTACACCTCGAGCACCGGCACAATCAAAGCGGTTGTCCCGAGCGCCGTCGTTAGCTCAGCGAATGACCTCCAGTTGTCCCCGTCGGATCTGATCGCTGCACCGTGATATCTGCTGAGGCACAGCGACTGATCAGGCGATCGGCAGCAACATACAAAACTTGCTGAGGATCTCCATCTCCATTTGCGAGCCAAAGACGCTGTCGTCGGCCGAATCTGCAAGCTTGACCAGTTCGACCAAGTCGCGCTGGCGGGCTTTGCTCTGTTTATCTAGATCAAGCAGGCCCATTTCCCACTGCGCAAATACCCGACGTTCGCAAGGACGCAGGGTGAGCAGCTTGACATTTTCGTGCCGGGCGTCTGCGGCGATCGTCATGAACATGGTATGGATCAGCTCCATGTCCCCTTCGAGCAGCTGAACAAACTGGCCCGCCGAGTAAAACAGCACCCCGGTGATACCCAGTCGGGCGTTGTTGCGCATCGACACGGATCGGATCGCTTCGAGCTCCGTCCGATTCATGGGGTGACATGCTTCGCTGATGTACAGCAGATGACTAAGGACCATCACAGCCTCCAGTAAGGGACAAGCGTCGTTAGTCAAAAAGAAGAGGCAATCACTGTACCGCGCGGCGTGGTCAGTCAGCAATCAAAATCGATGAAGCCGCTCGGCGGGACGCGCCCAATAAAAAAACCCCGCTGAATCAGCGGGGTCTAAAGTGGGCCATACAGGACTTGAACCTGTGACCTCATCCATGTCAAGGATGCGCGCTAGCCAACTGCGCCAATGGCCCGTTTGCCCGCCTGCCTTGGCTGACGGGATCGGCAAGTATAGCCAGCCGATGTGTTGCACGCCAGTAGTCGATCGTTAGGGTTGGAGACTTTGCTAAAAAGAACCTGGTTCTCCGAGGGGTGTGCCGTTTTTCGGACATTCAGTTGATTATCTAGCCTGATCTAAATGTATATTGCTTCTATCTTTAGGCTTGATACAAAGGGTATAACGACTAAATCGTCCAAGTAGATTGACGCATTTGGGTTATTTGTACGATTTCATCGAATTAGGACGTTTTATTAAAATAAAAAACGTTTATTGACTTGCGGAACAACTTATAGTTAGATAGATTCTAATATGCAATTGATATCACGTGGATGTCAGGCATCGCCAGGGGCTATGACAACAGGTAAGAAACATGGCTTTATCACAGTGGCTTTACATCAGTGATGCAGTGGATCCCGTCTGCCTAGACGATCTGCTGCGGATCCAAGATGTCGCGATGCGCAACAACGCCCGGCAAAATATCACGGGCCTGCTTTTGCATTGCGAAGGCCGCTTCGTTCATTTTCTTGAAGGCGATTACGCCAGCGTGTCGGAGCTGTACAGCCGAATTTCAACTGACGATCGCCACGCAAACATCACGCTGCTCTACGATCGCCCTGCTGGAGGTCGCATCTTCGAGGAGTGGCATCTTGCAATGCTCGACCTAGACCTGCATGGCGAGGCTGAACGATCCGATCTACGCGCGATGGTTGAGTACGCGGGCAACAGCGACGCTGACTTTGAGGGTCAGCCCAGAGACCTGCGGATCCTTGGGCGATTTGCAGACTTGCTGTCCAGCGACGGCGTCACCGCTTCGGATACCGGCGGGCTTCGATAGCCTTGCCTTTGGGCGCCGATGCCATAATTTTAAATTGTCTCTGATGCCGTAAGTCTCGGCATTTATTTTGGTGCGCTGGGTCGAAGCTCGTTGCCTTGCTTGTCGACCGGGTACAGCGCGCCCTCTTCGTCGAGTTGTTTCACCATCGCGTTGATCAAGCGCTTGACCTTCGTCGGCTCTTTATCGGCGAGGTTGTTTTTCTCGAACGGGTCGTCTTTAAGGTTGAAGAGTTCGTAGCGCGTCTTCGCGGGGTTCATCTCGGGGAAGTAGTGGTAGATGAGTTTCCAGTCGCCGACGCGGAGCACGGTGTAGTAGCTGCTGCGGTGGCTGTGCGGGAAGTGCATGAGGAAGCGGTTGGGGCGTTCTGTGTTGGGCGTGGTTGATTTGATTTGTTTGGCCAGATCGTAGCCGTCTACGACGTGGCCGCTTGCAGGCTTAGCGCCGACAAGATTCAGGATCGTGGGATAAAGATCCATGACCGTGCCGAGCTGCTGATTGATGACGCCTTGCGCGATGGGCAACTGCTGCTGCCACTTGTTGCTCGCGTCCGGCTTAGCCCATGCGGCGATGAAGGGGGTACGCATGCCGCCCTCATAGTGCGTGCCTTTCTTAGCTCGCAAAGGGAAGGAGCTGTTGTGCTGGTGCGTTGGGCCTAGCGGCGCGTCGCCGCCGTTGTCGCCGAGGAAGAGGATGAGCGTGTTCTCTGCGACGCCTTGTTTTTCAAGATGATCCATTAGTTCACCCAGCGCGGTGTCCATGGACTCGATGAGCGTGGCGTAGGCCTGTGCTTTTTTGTCTTTGCCTGAGTCGGCGTAGTTCGGCGCGTACTTGGGGTTGGATTGGAACGGCGTATGGACCGCATAAGGCGCAAAGTGCAAAAAGAACGGCTCGTCTTTTTGGATCGCATCATCCATCGCGGCGATGCCTTCGCGGGTGAGTGCATCGGTGAGGAAGGTGTCGGTGCCGTGATACTTTTCGAGGTCGGGCACCGCTCGGTTCTTTCTGCCTTTGATGTGGCCGTAGCCGTCTTGCCCGTAGTAGCTGCCGGGCTGGCCCCATGACCAGCCGGCGACGTTGACGTCGTAGCCGACGCCCTTGGGTGATTGGGTGGGTTCGCCGAGCGGGCCGAAGTGTGCTTTGCCGATGTAGATGGTTCGGTAGCCTTGTTTCTTCAACAGGCTAGGCAGCGTGGTGGCGGGGTCATCGACGCCGGTCCAGTTCCATTGGTCCGGACCAAACGGGCCTTTGTTGTTGCTCTCCGATCGGATCCATTGGGTGACCTGATGCCGGGCCGAGTTTTGGCCGGTGATGATGGAGGTGCGGGTCGGGGAGCAGACGCTCATCGCGTAGAACTGGCTAAGCCGTGTGCCTTGCTTGGCGAGGCGCTCCATGCTCGGCGTGCGATAAAAATCATTCAGCGGATAGCGCTTCGGCTCACCATCTTCGCCCACCATGAACGGCACGGACGTGTCCATCGGCCCCATGTCATCCACAAGGAACACCACGACATTCGGCTGATCCGCAGCATGACTCGCCAGCGTCAAGCCGGTAAGCAGCAAACCGATGCAGCTAAACAAAATGAGGCGAGTGATGATCAGTGGGTGGGACATGTTGGCCTTTCGATGCGTGTTGAAATATTAGAGGTGAAGTCTTCTTCAAAAACGCACCCTTAGACGACGATCTATTGCACCGTTACGATACAACGTAAACCGACTCAAAACATCACCCACCCCGGAGATCTCCATGCGAACCCTACCTCTGTTCATCATCGCAATCCTCGCGCTCGGTTCCATCGGCTGCTCCACCGCTCCGCAGACCAAACAGGAACGCGTCGACCTCGACACCGCCGCCCAATCCACGCTCAACACCTTCAAGCAGAACAAGCCCGGCTACTACAAGGTCTATAACGGCTCGGCCGTCGGCAAAGCCGTCTTCCCCTCCATCGGCAAAGGCGGCTACTTCCTCGGCGGAGCCTACGGCCAAGGCGTCGTCTATGAAGGCAGCAAGCTCGTGGGCTACTGCAAAATCGAACAAGCCACCATCGGCTTCCAGCTCGGCGGCCAGGCCTACTCGCAGATCATCTTCTTCCAGAACAAAGAGGCGCTGCAAAAGTTCAAGCGAGGCGAGATCGCCGGTGCCGCACAAGCCTCCGCCGTCGCGGTCAAGGCCGACGCCTCTGCTCAAGCGGACTACGACAACGGCGTCGCAGTCTTCTCCCTCGACAGTGCGGGCCTGATGTACGAGGCCTCCATTGGCGGCCAAAAGTTCTCCTACCTCCCCCAAGACGCGGTGGATTGAGCGCGCATCAAAACGCGCGAGTTCGACAACAGCCCCCACCGCGAGGTGGGGGTTTTATTGTGGGGTGGTGGGTCGTAGACTGGGAGGATGAGTCCGGTGTTGAAGAAGATTCTGATACTGCTTAGCTGCGCGTTTGCGATTGGCTTGGTCGTGGTGGCGATCAAGTTTGTGGTTGCGTTCAATGCGTATGGCGAGAAGATGGAAGAGATATACGCAGCGATGAACGTGGGCAGCTTGATCGTGAATCACATTGATGCAACAGGTGAGTGGCCCTCTGGATGGGAAGACTTGTTCGAGACGACACCGGACGATTCATCGATTGATGCGGAAACAATCGCCATGTTTCAGGAACGAATCGGTGTCCAATGGAACGAGGTCACGCTTAGAGCGATTTATCATGCTGATTCAATCGAAGCCGACCCGTTCCCGTTGGTGTGGTGCTACAGCGGTGCGCCGGCTGGACCGACGGACGATAACGATGCGAACGCGATGATCTATCGGTTCGTGCAGGATTCTTATTTTGAGTTGCTTGAGAAGCGTGCGAAGCGGGTCTACGAAGAGAAGATGCGCGGTGAGGAATGATCGCTAGCTGGGGTTGCGCTGCACGTTGTGATGCTTGTGGGTCGATCCCACGGCGTTGACGCTCGTGGGACTCGCGGCAAAGCCATGGGCTTCTTTTTGGGAAAAGTCGCGAATGGGGGTGTGGGCTTAGTTGGATTAGACGCGTTCGATGTCGGCGCCGAGGGATTGGAGGGTTTTTTCCATCTGTTGGTAGCCGCGGTCCAGGTGGTAGACGCGGTTGACGGTGGTTTGTCCACGGGCGGCGAGGCCTGCGATGACTAGGCCTGCGGAGGCGCGGAGGTCGCTAGCCATGACGGGGGCACCGACGAGATTGCGTACGCCGGTGATGACTGCGGAGTTGCCGACGCGGGTGATATTCGCGCCCATGCGGAGCAGCTCGGCGACGTGGAGGAATCGATCGGGGAAGATCTTTTCAGTGACGATCGAGTTGCCGTCGGACAGGGTAAGCAGGGCCATGAGCTGTGCTTGGAGGTCGGTCGGGAAGCCTGGGTGGGGCTGGGTGACGACCTGGACGGGCTGGAAGATTCGTGGGGTGATGACGCGGACGGTGTCGGATAGGCCGGGGTTATTGTTGTCGCCGAGCTGTTCGAGGGTGATGCCCATTTCTTCGAGCCGGTCGATGGCGGCGAGGAGGGTATCGGTTGGGAAGTTTTCGAGGATGACGTCTCCGCCTGTGATGGCGGCGGCCATGACGTAGGTGCCGGCCTCGATGCGGTCGGCGAGGACGTGGTGGGAGGTGCCGTGGAGCTTATCGACGCCTTCGATGGTGATGCGTGGGGGGCCTGCACCGGAGATTTTCGCGCCCATTTTGGTGAGTAGTGCGCAGAGGTCGGTGATCTCGGGTTCGCAGGCGGCGGATTCGATGGTGGTGATGCCTTCAGCGAGGACGGCGGCGGAGAGGACGTTCGCGGTGCCGAGCACGGTTGAGCCGTTGGGCCCGCCGAGAAAGAGTGTTGTACCGATGAGTCGGCCGCCAGCGGGTGGTCTTGCGACGATGTATCCGCCGTCGATGCCGATGTCAGCGCCGAGGGCGCGGAGGCCGCGGATGTGCAGGTCGACGGGTCGGTCGCCGATAGCGCAGCCGCCGGGCAGTGAGACGCGGGCTTCGCCACGGGCGGCGAGGAGGGGCCCAAGGACGCAGATGCCGGCCCGCATTTTGCGGACGATCTCGTAGTGGGCGAGGGTTGGGGTGTTGTCTTCGGTGGTGATTTTCAGTTCGCTGGCGGCTTGACCCGGGCTGGCGCTGCGCTCTAGCCCGGCTTGTGGGGCGGATTGTGTGGTCGAGGGGGCTTTGGATTTAATGAGGTCGGAGAGGCCCGAGTAGTTGCGGTCGATCTTTTCGGGTGAGTCGGGG
>JBGCDC010000445.1:0-4214 GCA_045105055.1 Phycisphaeraceae bacterium
GCTTGAGTTCATCGCCGATGTACCAGTCCTTATGGCCTGCTTGGTCGATCTTGTTGAAGTAATCGACGTTGCCGGAGACGAAGCCCTCGAAGGTTTCGAAGCCCTGTCGCTGCGGCCCGAATTTCTTGATGTCGTAGCCAAGGTGCCACTTGCCGAACATGGCGGTGCTGTAGCCCGCGTCTTTTAAGACCTCAGCGATCGTGACTTCTTCCAAAGGCAGACCGACCTCGCGATGGCTCTTAGCGGTGATGACGCCTTCGACGCCGGTGCGCTGCGGGTATCGGCCGGTCATCATCGCGGCACGCGTCGGGCTGCACACCACGCCGTTGCTGTGATAGTCGGTAAAGCGGACCCCGTTTTTCGCCAGCGCATCGATGTTCGGCGTGTTGATGAAGTCGCTGCCGTAGCACGACAAGTCGCCGTAGCCCAAGTCGTCGGCCATGATCAGCACGATGTTGGGGCGCTCATCCGCGAATGATGTATACGCGGATAGAAGACAGATCACGATGAATGCGAGACGCTTCATAACAACGTACTCCGAGAAGACGAACCAGATACACAGAAGCCCACGGATTCACTCCGTGGGCTTCCAATGGTATTCAAAACAGAACTGGCTACTTCTTTTTGAAGTAGTTGCCAGCAAATTTCTTCTGGAACTTCTCGACGCGGCCAGCGGTGTCGAGGAACTTCTGCTTGCCGGTGTAGAACGGGTGGCTCGCGGAAGAGATATCCACCTTGACCAGTGGGTACTCGTTGCCGTCTTCCCACTGGACGGTGTCCTTCGTGGCGATGGACGAGCTGGTCAGGAATTTTTCATCGGCCGAGACATCGTGGAAGACAACCGGTCGGTACTTAGGGTGGATTTCGGATTTCATAATTGGTATCTGTGGGCTAGGGTCTAGGGTTTGTGGCTGAAAAGTACAGCCGATGACCTCGTCCGAGCGAGCCGAGTAGTATAGCCAATCTGCCCTCGCCAATGCAACTCAAACCCCACACCCCAATCCCTAGACCCATGAAAACCTACCTCAACGGCCAGATGCTCGACGACTCGCAAGCCCTCATCTCTGCTCAGGACGCGGGGTTTCAGCACGCTGTGGGCCTATTCGAGACGATGTTCGCCACCCACGGCAAGGTCTTCCGCCTCCAGCGACACCTCGATCGACTCAAACATTCCGCTGCGGAACTCGGCCTAGCCGCCGACATGCAGACCGCCCCGCTCGTTGAGGCGGTCCAGCAGACCCTCGCCGCAAACGAAATGGACAACGCCAGGCTCCGCCTGACTGTCACGGCAGGGACGCTGTCGATGCTCAAAGATAAAGACGGCGACGAGGCCATGCGCATCATGCAAACCGTCTGCATCCAGGCCAGCGAGCCGACCGCCTTCGCGCCGGGCTACTTCGAGCAAGGCGTCCGCGTCCGGCTCTATGGCCAAGGTGCCAACCCCTTCGACATCACCGCCGGGCATAAGACGCTCAACTACTGGGCCCGCCTCCGCTCGCTCCGACAAGCCGCGGCGAGTGGCTGCGGTGAAGCGATCTGGCTGAGCGTCACCAACCACCTCGCCAGCGGCGCGGTGTCCAACGCCTTCCTCGTCAAGGATGGCGAGCTACTCACCCCCATCGCGCGCGGCGAAGAAAAGCCCGACGCCCTGCCCGCACCGGTCCTGCCTGGTGTTACCCGTGAAGCCGTCATCGAAACCGCACAAGCCCAAGGCATCACCGTCCACAAGCGCATGCTCTCTGTCGAAGACCTCCTCGATGCAGACGAGGTCTTCCTCACCAACTCGAATTGGAAAGTGCTACGCGTCGTCGCGGTCGAACAAAAAGACATCGCAAGCGGCAAGGTCGGCCCGATCACCCAAGGCCTACGCGAAGCACTGCTGGCAACGATCGAAGAAGAAACAACGAGCTCATAGCGGTGGCAAGCCGAGCTCTTTGCGGCGGTTTTGTAGCAGCTTGAAGAACTCTGAGCCGTAGCCCATGGCCTGCGGATCGCCTTTGTCCATCCAGTCGAACATGCGACGCTGAGCCTCGGCCTTGCGCTCTTGGCCCTCGGGCGTGTTCTGTGAAGCGATGTCGTTCTGTCGGCGCTGCCGGCCTTGCGTGGACTCCATCTGATTGATAATCATATCGAGCATCGCGTTGCGTGCGGCCTCGTCCTGCTGCACGATCATCGTCTTGTACATGGTGCGTACGCCCTGCTCCATCGCCTCTTGCCGAGCGTCAGGATTGTCCTTGAGCTGCTCGCCAAGGCGTTTGCGATCTTCCCTGCTCAGGCTGCCCCACATCTCGTTCATGCTTTCGAGATAAGGGCGTTTCTCCGCGTCCGACAGACGGGTGTATCGGCTGCTATCGAGTAGTGACTCGACGTCCGCGATCGACTCGGGTATCGGCGGCGGCGTACGCAGCCAGGCTTGGTACGCCCCGAAGGTAAGGGCCGACAACGCGAGCAGCGGTAGGACAATGAGTTTTATTACTTTGCCCATGGCTTACCCTTGGTTCTCAATGACTTCGACTCGGCCATCCAGCCAGAGATTGTTTCGGCGGAGGTGGCGGGCGGGAATTTCAAACGGCACGTCAGACCCCTCGACATCCGCCGCGGCATTGTCGAAATCTCGGCTAAGGATGATCTCGGCCTCGGTCGCCATCCCCATACGGACGAACAAAATATCCTTAGGGCGAAGGCCGCTGAACATCGAGACGTAGTCGTAACTGGTGCCACACAAATCGTAGACCACCTCGTCATCGGGGCATCGCCAAACCGCGTTGGTTTTATCGCCGTCAGCAGGCAGGTACGACTTCATCGCTCGCGGAAATGATGGGTCGTCATCAACGCTCAGGAACGGCGCGGGCATGTAGCGAGCCGTGGGGAGGAAGTCTTTATTGTCGGTGCGGTAGGCTTGGACTGCGATGCCGATCTGCCGGAGGTTGCCTGCACAGGTCGTCTTCTGCACGGTCTTTCGCACGCCCGCAAGGACGGGCAGCAGGATGCCGATGAGCAGGCCGATGATCGAGAGAACGACCATCAACTCGACGAGCGTGAATCCGTGTTGTCGATCGGGCTGGGCCATGGTGTGGTGTCTCTACTATCGCGACGGCTTAGGTGGGGACTACCCGCGTCGTCACGTGGCGTTGCAGCGCGAGAGAATTTTTTTGCCTATATCTGCTCGTATCGCATGATCAGATCAAACAACTCGGCATCGAAACTCTCCGCGACGCCGAGGTCTTTAACCATTGCTAAGCGCAACACATCGCATGACAGCTTGCAGTCGGGGTTGGACTCCATCGATCGGCCCATGCCCTCGAGCACGACAAGATCAATCGGAAGCTCATTGCACACGGACGCGAGTTCCGAGCTCACCTTGTTCAGATCCATCAGCGGCGCCCAGTTGCCGGACTCGACCAAGCGGAGTTGACTGGCTTGCAAGGCATCGCGCATCGTCGTGTCGAGCGCCGCGACCTGTTCGATCAGGCCGATGAGTTCGTCGTGCGTAACATCGTTGAGCGAAGGCTCGGTGTTGGCAGAAAGTACGACCGCAGTGCCTTGCTTAAGCAAATGTCGCGCGAGCGGGATCATACCCAGGACGACATCGGGCCCGGTGTTATCGACGAATAACACCGCGGCTTGGTAAGGCTTTTCTCGCAATCGGCGAGACCAAGCATCCAGCGCGTCATGCCGCCAAGGGCGCGGCTTCAGCTTGGCACGCACTGCGCCGAAATCGACCGTGCCATCCTCGAACATCTTCTGCGTATGCTCGGCTCCCATATCGAAGATGTTTCCCGCGAAGACACCTTCAATTACCAAGCGCTCGCGGTCCGTGTCTGTCGCTGCATCAAGTTCCTCAAGCAATGCTGGCAGCAGCGAGATCGCACGCGCATTCTCGGTTTCTTTGAGCAGTCGATACGGGTCGGCGATCCCCGCGGCACGTAACGCCACTTCGCGGTGCTTGCAGATGGAGAGCACATCGAGTCGGCCAAAGGCCTGCGGGTCTTGCGAAACCGTATCGAGGTAAGCCGAGAACGCTTGGTCGGCTTGCTCGCAAGATGCGCTCGCATCCACACCACGATCGTTCGCCTCGTCTTTGGCGTGCTTCAGCAAGGAAACCCACTGACGGCGGAACACACCCAGCCAATAATCCCGTCTTTTTACATCGCCGCCGAGGTCCCACGGACATGCGACATAGCCCGCCGGGTCAGCGAGCAGCGGGAAGACAG
>JBGCDC010000446.1:0-9730 GCA_045105055.1 Phycisphaeraceae bacterium
CGAAAATGCATCGCCAACGCCGCGCGATAGATCGGCAGCGCCAGCTTTTCATTTTCTAAAAGCGACGCCCACTTCATCCAGTCTTTTTCCGTCGTGACGATCGCCTGTGCCCCAGCCGTCTCCGCTAAATCAATAAACCGCTGTAACTGTTTTCGCGTGTAGCCGTGATGGTCCGGCAGCGCTTCGCAATGAAGCACCTGGCCGCTGTGCTGCGTCAGCGTCGTTTCAAATGCCGCTGGGTTGCCGATGCCGACGACACCCATGACGCTCATAGCTTCTAGCGTCGAAAGGTCGTGCGCTTCATCCGCTTGATCAACAAGGCCAACCCACGTGTGCTCAGCGTGCGCAACAGGCGGCTTGCCGCTTAACGCCTCAATCTCTTCATCAATCTGTTGCAAAACATCCGGCGGAACCTGATCGCTACGCGTCACGATCACCGCATCGCTTCGGCGCAGCGCAGACTTAGGCTCACGCATCAGCCCGCGCGGCAGCATGTACCCATAGCCCCACGGATTGGTCGCATCGATCAGCACCAGGTCCAAATCGCGCTGCGCACGACGATGCTGAAACCCATCGTCCAATACAAAGCACGTGATCGACGGGTCGTCGTCAAGTGTCAGCCTCGCCGCCGCAACGCGGTCCGGGTTCGGCTCGACACGCACCTGCTCGCCCCAGCGCTGCTGATGCTCTTGTGCCTCGTCACCCCCGCGATACCCACGCAGCAAGATGCATGGCCGATGCCCCGCCTTAAGTAGTTCACCCACCACCCAACCCACCATCGGCGTCTTGCCCGTGCCCCCGGTCGTGAGGTTGCCGACCGAGACCGTTGGCCGACCCAATGGATGCGTCCGCTTGATCCCCGTCGTAAATCCCGCTGACCGCAGCGCATTGCCCAAGGCATACGCCGGGAGCGCCGCGTGTAAACCCGCGCGTAGACAACCTCCGCTGAGGGTGATGTCCTCGCCCGACATCGCTTGGAGTGCTCGCTGTCGCAGGGTCATGGGCTTGAGTGTAACGACGACTTGAGCATCGGCACCAGCCGCCGCATCGGCAGACCCACCACCGTCGTCGGATCCCCCTCGACCTCAATCGGCCAACCCGCAGCCTGTCGGTCGAACAGGTTGTAGCCCCCGGCCTTGCCTTGCCAGTCATCCGTGTCGAGATACGCATCAAGTTCAAACTCACCAACCGACCCGAAACGCACCACCGCGACATCGGCGAACGACTCGATCGCTTGTTCATCACTCCCAACCCGAAGCAGCGAAACCCCTGTCAGCACGCGGTGCTCCGTCTCGATGAATGAGCGCAGCATCTCCCAAGCATGCGCCCGATCACGCGGCTTACCGACCAATTCTCCGTGGTCATCCACGCAGATCGTGTCAGCGGCAAGGATCACCGCCGAGCCCGTCAACACCGCCGCCAGACTGCGCGCTTTCTGCGCCGCTAGTGACGCGGCATACGCCTCCGCTTCATCCCCGCGCAAGTGCGCCGGCGGCTGATCCGGATCTGCAAACGGCGGCGAGCGCTGTTCAAAATCAATCCGCGCTTCGCGCAATAATTCTGCACGACGCGGCGATTGACTCGCCAAAATGAGTGGTGGAGTAGTACGCATATAAGAGACATTCATTTTTGACAGGATGACAGGATTTGCAGGATTAACAAGATAAATCAAATGGACTTGAGCCTGTCGATCCTGAAAATCTTGCAATCCTGTCAAAAAAGAGGGCTCAACAACGCGGCCCAAGCAGCTAAGGCTAACCCCCTATCTTCTTTAGATACACACGAATTCCTCAAGCCTTTACCCGATGAACCCCGATGACACTGATGAGGCGGTTCTTCTCGGAACCTGCCTCGACAAGGACGTCATCGGCTGGGCGGAGCCCACCGAGATCAAAGCTGGCACTTGGCACGGATTGGACCGGCTAAGTACCCCCATCACGGACGAAGGGGCACACCCCGTGCGCACCATCGCGATCATCAACCAAAAGGGCGGCTGCGGTAAGACTACCGTGTCGATCAACCTCGCCGCAACCCTTGCTGCGCGCGGACACAAGACCCTCTTGGTCGACATGGACCCGCAAGGCCACTGCGCGCTCGGACTCGCCGTGCCTGAAAAGCAGATCGGGCAATCCATCGCCGACCTGCTTCGGCATGGCATGGACGGGCAGATCGGCATCGCCGACATCGTCTGGCAGATCTCCCGACAACTCGACCTCGCGCCCGCGACCGTTGCCCTCGCCGGCATCGAGCAGCGCCTCGCCAACGCCGCCGACCGCGACCGACGGCTAATCCAGGTCCTCGCACCTGCTGCCGACCGCTACGACTATTGCATCATCGACTGCCCGCCGTCGATTGGGCTGCTGACCTTCAACGCGCTGCGTGCCGCCGACGAGGTGATCGTCCCCGTCGAGACCGGCTACTTCGCGATGCAAGGCAGCTACCGCCAAGAACAAACCATCGAAGCACTGACCGCGAAGATCGGCCACCGTGTCCGGTTCAAAGTCCTGCCCACGCTCTACGACGTCCGCACCAAGCTGGCCCGTGAGATCCTGAGCGAACTGAAGAAGCACTTCGGCGACAAGGTCCTGCCGATGGTCATCAACTTCAATGCGAAGCTTAAAGAAGCCGCCAGCTTCGGCCAGCCGATCACCGAGTACGACGGCGCCTCGCGTGGCATGAAAGACTTCGACGAACTCACAAACTGGCTCATCGCCAACGTACCCGAGAAGATCTCGCTGCCTTCGACCGCCGAACTCGCCGTACAGGCACAAGCCGGAACAGCAGAGGCCATGGCCGGCCGACTTCCCCAGACCCCGCGCACCGCACCCATGGAAGAGACCGGCACCGTCTCCCGAGCCGCCGAGCTCGTCGAACGTGCCCGCGAACTTTCTGCCCGCACCGCGCAGCTCACCCAACGCCTCAACAAGCAGACGGCTCAGCAAGCAGTCACTACACCCGCTCCAACGCCAGCGCCAGCACCCGCCGCACCTGAAGCCGCGCCGAAACCGCCCGTTCCTCAGCCCGAGCCCGAAGTCGCCGCCGCGGTCACGATCGTACCGAAACCCAACAACGCGCTACGGCCCGTTGCCGCTGTGGTGCAGCCGCCCATCGAACGACCTGGACTGCAAGAAAAGCTCAACAAGCTCTACGGCATCCGCCAGACACACAAGGGCACACTCTTCGTCCAGCCAGGCGAAGGCCGTACCAAAGTCGGTATCGCTGGCGACTTCAACAATTGGAACCCCGCACAAACGCCGCTGAGCAAGCATCAAGAGCTCGGCGTCTGGCAGACCTGCGTCAGCATCCCGCCCGGCCGGTACCGCTACCGACTCGTCGTCGATGGGCAATGGGTCAGAGACCCCCACAACCCCGCCACCGAAACCAACCCCTTCGGCGAGCTCAACAGCGTGCTCGAAGTCGGCTAAACCTAAAACCCAAGCAGTGACCCGTCATGGATGACACCACCAGCCGGCAACAGATCGACGAACTGGCCGACCTGTACCTCACCGACCCGACGCAGGCCAACCCCGTCGAAGGCCCCGCACCGATCAAGCTCTCGCCCAAAGTCGGCGACGGAGCAGCATCATCCATCGAAGACCTGCTCGTCGATGAACTCGTGCCTGACGCCGAACCCGTCGACGACAGCCATCCAATGCTTCGACTCGCCGAAGATGACGTTGATATCGACGAAGATGACAGCGACAGTCTTGTGATCGACACCGCGTCAAACACCTCCAACGAATCAAACCGCCAAGCGGCAAGCGATGAGCCCGCCCCCCGTGCGGTCTTAGAAGCGGTGTTGATGGGTAACCTGCCGGGGATGTCCGGTCCTTGGCTAACGCAATACGCCCAACTACTCGCGCAGAGCGAAGGGCCAGTCGTGCTCTTGCACGTCGGCGAAGAAGCCATCGACCTCGAACTGGTCGAACCACGTGCCGAGGCACAGCCCGCGCCGTCGCAACCCGCGACCACCGTGCGCATCCCGCCCATGCGTGGTGGGCGTACCGGGCTCGTCGGCCTCATCGACGCGCTCGTCCGCAGCGACACCACACCCGCGCCAACCATCCTCGTCCGCTTCGATACGTTCACCGATGTGCAGACGCTCTCGCGCCTCTCCGCGATGGAAGACTGGACCCTGCTCTGTGGCAGCGACGACGCATCGATCGCCGCGGCGAGCCAGCAGCTCCGCACCGCTGTCCACACCGACCCGCGACTGGCCGACCGCAACGTCGGCATCATGGTCATGGGCAGCGACGACGACGCCGCCCAACAAGCCACCCGCCGCATCGCCAGCGAACTACACCACGATCTGGTCAAGCCCGTCGAATTGATCGGCCACCTCAAGCGTATGCAGCCTGTCCAGGTCCGCGACCTAGGCAGCTTCCCCGACCCCGTCTCGCTTTGGCCAAAACTCGTCGGCTTCTTCGACTCACTCGAAGTCCCCGAGCCCGCGGAAGTTGCCGAGCCTGTCCAAGCCGAAGCACCCGCGCCCAAGCCCGAGCCCGCCGCCGCACCCACACCGCCGACACCACCTAAAACACAAATCCAAACGCCGCCACCAGCGCGCGTAGCTCCCAAGCCCGCGACACAACCTGCTGCGCCGCCAACGGCTGCCTCACGGCCCGAGCCGATGCCACGCTTCCGCCAAGCGCCGCCTCGACCCAAGGCAGCACCAACACCTCAAGCGCAACCCGCACAAACGACGCCGCAACCTGTTGCTCAGCGAACCGCGCCTCAGCTTCAGCCTCGCGCTGCCACGCGACCGACCCCGCAGCCCGTTGCCGACGCCGCGCCGATGCGGCCCGCGCCATCCCCGCGCGTAATCACGCCTAAGCCCGAGCTCGACCTCGTCGCGCTTCTCGCGCAAGGCCCCGCCGCGCTGGACGACCCCGCGCCACTCGAAGCACGCATCCCCGATCAGCCTGACACGCAACTTGTCGTCGATGCGCAAGGCAGCGTCCACATCCTCACCCAGCATCACGCCGACGAGGCGGATGCCCGCACCGCCGTCATGCAACTCATCGAAGCGGGCCAATGGGTCAGCGACCACCTCGAGCTGATCGCGCTGACCCAGCGCGACCGAGACTTCGTCGATGTCGACCCCACCTTGCACCTGCTCACCGACCGTGCCGACCTGACCACCCAAGTCGTCAGCAAACTCGCCGGCCAAGTCAAGCTACACCTGCTCCAAGAAGTAAAACTCGGCAAAGAGTCCGGCTGGTTCTGCACGCCGCTTGGGTGAAATTAACCGCGGGGGCTACTCCTTCATGGTCCTTTTAATCATCATCGTCTTGATCATCGCGATTCCAATCGCGTGGTTGATCGCTGAGTATTCCGCTCCGAGATGGGCGCGGCTCCTGCTCGGCATGGCTTCGATTTTGATGTGCTTTGGCTTGGCGTATGTCGTTTCCTCATTGAACCGATTGAACTACAACGCGTGGTACGGTTCAGCTACATCAGATCTATTGGATGCGACGATTGAAAACTTAGAGGCTGGGAATACTGATCAAGTCATATCAACCTTAAAGCAACTGCAAACCGAGTACGAGCCAACCTATGAAAACCGAGCGCACTACGACGAACTCGTAAATGACGCTGTTCAACGTTTCAAGAAAACATCTGCGAATAAGCCCGCTCTTGAACCATCAGTCGTCTTAACGAACCCCACCGAGCTTGATGAACACGTCGGCCAACTCGTGACGATCCGAGGCATTGTGAGAAACGTAAAAATCCCGACCATCATCGGCGTTGACGTCCGCTCCTTCGATCCAGATTTGCGGGGCCAGCAGGCAGAGGCCACCGGAATACTACAACGCCACGAGGTCACATCTGAGGACCTCGCAGAGGTCAATTACGCAAATCGCGGCCCGGGTGTCTTCTACCGCCTCAAAGATCAAGCATCGGATTACGAAGCTACGGTCCGGCCTGTCTCGCCGTGAATCGAACCTACGTTTACGCCAACTCTCTCACCCGGAAATTCCTGAACTCGATCGGTGAGCCTTCGGCTTCTAAACATAAATAGCCGGTGGTGGTGGAGCAGTTGTTGCCGCCGGAGACTTCTTTGCCGTTAACCCAGAGGCGGACCTCGCCGTTGATGGCTCGGACGTAGTAGTGGTTCCAGTTGTTGTGGGGTTTGACGCGGTCTTCGCTGGGGAAGCTGCGTGAGCCGTTGGGCGAGAGCGGGGGGAAGGGCGTCATTTTTTGTCGGACGGGGAAGACGTCGCCGTGCGAGGTGAACCAGCTTGTATCGTGGCCGGGGCGTTTGGCTTTGAACTTTTCTTCGAAGCCGATGTCGAGCATTTGGATCTCGATGCCCGAGGGTAGGCCCGGCTTGCCGTCTTTCGTCATCTTGTCGATGACGTCCTTGTCTGACCAGACGAACAGGCCGGAGTTGCCGCCTTTCTCGCGGTGGTTCCATTCGATGCTGATCTCGACGTTGGTGTACATCTTCGCGGTGCGCATGACGCTCAGAGGTTTCCCGGTGCAGTAGAGGACGCCGTCGCGCCAGGCCCAGGTGTCGTCGACACTGTTGACCTTGGCGAAGTCTTTCTCGCCGAGCTCAACGAAGCCGGGCGCGGTGCCATCGATGAAGGCGTGCGGCGCGTCGGGCCCGGATGCGGCGTCTTTTTTCGTTTCATCGGCTTGGGTGTGGTGCGGTGCAGCAGCCAGCCCGGCGAGGCCCACGGCGCCTAGGCTTGCGGCCCCAAAAAGTCGGCGGCGTGTGAGTGGTGATTGTTTGGATGGGTCGTTGGTCATGGTGTGCTTTCGTTTAGCTCTGCTGTTCTTGAGCGGCGATTTCCCAGCCCTTGCGGTACGTCTTGGTGAGGTAGCGGTTGGCATCCGGGCGATTGGTAAAGGCGAAGGCCTGTGCGTCCCAATCCAGTTTGCCACCGGCCTTATGCGCCGCGATACCGAGCATGTTGTGCTCGATTAGTTTGCCGGAATAGCCGAAATCACAAAGCGTTTTGGTCTTGTCGTTGCCCTTACACGCAGCGAGCCATTCGTTGTAGTGGCCGGTGGATTTGGAGATCGTCTGCGCGGGAGCGGGCTCATCTTTGAAGTCGGCGGAGGGGCTTAGGACGTGCTTGCCGTAGTCAGTGGTCAAGACGCCCTTTTCGCCGACGAAGCAGACGCCGATGCCCCATTTGTTGATGTCGGTGTCTTGTCCGACCATGGGCTGGATAAGTTTGGCTCGTTGCTTCATACCTTCTGGGCCGTGGTACCAGACGACCTTGCAGGGCGCTTGGTGTGGCTGGTCGCCACGCGAGGGGTGCTGCCAGGTGACGATTTGCCAGGGCGGGGCGGTGTTTTCGTCTGGGTCGGGGCCTTGCGATTGAACGCTTGTTGGGTCGCGTAGTTCAAGGGCCCAGTAGGCCAGGTCGATGAGGTGACTTCCCATGTCGCCGAGCACGCCGTTGCCAAAGTCCCATCTACGGTTCCAGTTGAGGTTGCCGCCTTTCCAATAGCCGGTGTTGTAAGAGCGGTCGGGCGCGGGGCCTAGCCAGGCGTCCCAGTCAAAGCCCTGCGGCACGGGCTGATCAGGTAGATCGATCTGGCCCACTGGATCGATCGATCGGTTGCACCAGACGTGTACCTCGTTGACCTTGCCGATCGAGCCCGCTTGGACCCGCTCGACAACGCGGCGGTAGTTGTCCGTCGCGTGGATCTGTGTGCCCATCTGAGTAGCGATGTCTGCTTTGCGCGCAAGGTACGCGAGTTGCATCTGCCGAGCCTCCCAAGGCGTGTGCCCCAGCGGTTTCTCGCAATAGACGTGCAAGCCTTTACGCATCGCAGCGATCGCGATCGGTGCATGGTGATGGTCGGCAGTACTGATCACGACCGCATCCATGTCATCGCGGGCAAGTAGATCACGCCAATCCGTATACGTCTGAGCGTCGGCGTAACGCTGCTTCGCGCTGGCTAACGCGCCCGGGCTCGTATCGCACAGCGCAACGATGCGCTCCGACTTCACGCCGTTGATGTTCTTTCCGCCTCGGCCACCAACACCGATCGCACCGATACGCAGCTTGTCATCTACCGCACCGAACACATAACTACTCGGTGCGAGTAGACCAAGCGTCGCAACCGCGCCCCCGGCCAACACACAACGCCGTGATAATTGAACCTCTGTTCGCTGTGAGTCGTCTTGTTTTTTCATTCTGCTTCTCATTGTCTAGGCATATAGTCTTTATGGGCGGATCGACAACACCTACTGCTTCGACTTGCTTGGCTTACTCGCCTCGAAGGCTTTGTGTCCGGTTGAGCCTTTGCCGAGGATGGGGTGATACGTTTCTGGGAGGTGCTTGCGGTGCGCGTCGATTAGTTGGATAAGTGATGCATCGTTAATGCGATTGGTTAGTTCGTGCGGGTCGGAGGCGTGGATGTAAAACTCTTCGGTGCCGTCGTGGTAGTGGATGTATCGATAGCCTTCGGTGGCGATCGCGACGTTGCCCGGGCCGAAGCTGGTGCGGGCGGGGTAGGGCCAGTCGGCCTTGACGTTTTTGAGTAGCGGGACGAGCGATTGGCCTTCGTGCTTTGGGTCGGCTTCGCTTCCGGTGAGGTCAAGTAGCGTCGGGTAGAGATCGATCAGCTCGACGGGCTTGTGACAAACCTGCCCGCCTTCTATTCCGGGGGCGATGATGATCACCGGGACACGCGTGCTGTTCTCCCACAGGCTTCGCTTGGCCCAGCGCTCTTTTTCGCCAAGCTCGAAGCCGTGGTCGGAGTAGAGCACGATGATCGTGTTGTCTTTGTAATCACTCTCATCCAAGGCCTTAAGCACTCGGCCGATCTGGTGGTCCACAAACGTGACACAGGCGAGGTACGTCTGCACCAAGGGCTTCCACTCGTCATTTTCAACAACCCACTCATGCGTCGGCGAGACATGCTTCAGCCGAGTGAGATTAATCGCGTAAGGCGAGAGGTCATCTAGATCGTCCGCCGCGGTGACCGGCAGCGGAACCTGATCGAGCGGGTACATGTCGATCCACTTCTGCGGTGCGAAGTGTGGCACGTGCGGACGATAAAACCCCGTACCGAGAAACAAGGGCTTGTCGTGTTTTTTCTTGAGCTGTTCGATGCCCCACGATGCGATCTTATAATCCGGCGTCTGTTCATCTGTCGCGGGGTACGGGCCCCAGTCCCAAAGCGGATGGCCGGGGAAGCTGGTGATTTTTTCTTTGGGGATCGGGCCCATACCGCCGAAGCCGCCGCCATAGTTGGGCAGGTACTTCTGGTTCTGCGTGTGGTGCATGAGCTTTCCCGCAGCGGTGAAGTGGTAGCCCTCTTGCTCGAAGCGCTTGGGCAATAGGGTGTTCTTCTGTGCGGCGGGCGACTGCGCTAGATCAGGATTCAAAAAGTAGACGCCCGTCGTCTCGGGGTACAGCGACGTCATCATGCTCGCGCGCGACGGGTTACACACTGGCGACTGACAGTGTGCATTGGTAAACAACACGCCACGCTTAGCCAGCGCATCAATGTTCGGCGTCTGTGCCTGCGGGTGTCCGCCTAGACAACCGATCCAATCATTGAGGTCATCGACCGAGATCAGCAAGACATTAGGCCGAGGCGTTTCATCAGCACGCGCAGACAACCCGCACAACGCAGCGATCGAAACGATCACGCCCATCAAGAAAAATCGGATGACGAAAATATCAAGAGGTCGCGTTGTCATATCGCTCCTAAGAACGTGTACGAGAAGTTTGCTTGCGGGGATGGCGAGGCTCCTGCC
>JBGCDC010000447.1:0-2040 GCA_045105055.1 Phycisphaeraceae bacterium
GTTTATTGGGTCGCACCTGAGCGAGGCGCTGCTTGATCTTGGTGCTGAGGTCGTGGTGATTGATGATTTGTCGGGCGGTGATGCGAGCAACTTTGATGACTTCAAAGACAAGGCAGGCGATAAGCTACGGTTTGTTGAAGCATCGATCTTAGATGAGAAACGCGTCGGCGAGATCATGGACGGCTGCCGCTATGTGTTTCACCAAGCGGCGTTGGGGTCGGTGCCGCGAAGTGTGGCGGAGCCGGTGAAGTTTCACAATGTGAACGCGACGGGGACGCTCAACGTCTTGGAAGCCGCACGCGCCGCCAACGTCGAGCGTGTCATGTTCGCCGCATCAAGCTCGGCCTACGGCGACTCGGAAGTCTTGCCTAAAATTGAAACGATGCCCGTGCTGCCACGCAGCCCGTATGCGGCGAACAAGGTCTATGACGAAGCACTCATGCGGGCCTACGCGTGCAGCTACGGTTTAGACACTGCTTGCCTGCGCTACTTCAACATCTTCGGGCCGAGGCAAAATGCGAACTCTGCATATGCCGCGGTGATCGCTGCGTTTGCCAAAGACCTCCTCGCCAACAACCGCCCCACCATCTTCGGCGACGGCGAACAGTCACGCGATTTCACCTTCGTCGATAACGCGGTCCACGCTAACCTGCTCGCCGCCCGCAACGACAAGCCTATCCAAGGCGAGGTCATGAACGTCGCCTGTGGCGAGCGCGTCACCGTCAACCAACTCGCGGCGACCATGGCCGCGTTGTTCGGCTGCCCCGAGCTCACGCCGATCCATAAAGACGAGCGGGCAGGCGATGTAAAGCATTCGCTGGCGGATCTAGAGAAGATCAACGCGACGATTAACTACGAGCCGTTGATCGGCTTTGCCAAGGGCCTCGGCCCGACGTGCGAGTGGTATCGCGAGACGATGGTGGGCTGATCGGCGAGTCTTGGGTATTATGGGGGCGATTCATGAACCCGCCCGCGTCGATCGCCGGGCCAGTGGGACCGACATGTCACAGATGCCAGCGGAAACCGAGTTGGGCGAGAAGTACGAGCCGCCCTGTAACACCCAGTTCAATGTGTTCCTAGACAACCGCGTCGGTCGGCTCATGCAGCTGCTCAACGTGTTCGACGGCCACGCGCTAACCCTCGCGGGTTTCTCAGTGCTCGAGTCCACCGGCCACGCCGTCGTCCGCATCGTCACCAGCAAAGCAGACCTTGCCCGGCGTCTGCTCAAGCAACACAATTACCCCTTCAGCGAGCAGACGATCCTCTGCATCGAGATCGACCCGACGCACACGGTCGGGGACATCTGCCAGTACCTCGTGACCGCTGAGTTGAGTATCAGCTACGCGTATCCGCTGTTGGTTTGGCCGCGAGGCCGGGCAGTGATCGCGATGCACTGCGACGACTGCGAGTTCGCCGCAATGGTGCTGCGCAACAAGCTCTTCACGATGCTCGGCGAAAACGACCTAGGCAACAACGCGACAGGCAGCGCTCCGGATGCGGAGCTGAACTAGATCCTTGAATCACGTGAATAATAGCCGCGATATATGAATCACTTTGCGGCAGCATCAATCGCAAACAACGAAATACCCGTCATTGCCTCTGGTTTATCTAAGCCCATGAGGTGCAGTGCGGTGGGGAACAGGTCGGCGAGTCGCGAATCGTCGCGCAGTTGCGTTTCTTTAGTCAGGCCTTCGCCCACCAAGATGCATGGCACGTCGTAGGTCGTGTGTGCGGTGTGGGGGGAGCCGGTGTTGGGGTCGAACATCTGCTCGGCGTTGCCGTGGTCTGCGGTGATGATCAGCTTGCCACCGCGCTTAAGCACCGCATCCACAATCTGACCAACGCAATCATCTACGGTCTCCACAGCCTTGATCGCGGCGTCGAGCTTGCCGGTGTGGCCGACCATGTCGCCGTTGGCGAAATTGACCAAGATGAAGTCCGGGCAGTCCATACCGTTCTCGTTCACGCGGTCCAAGACGAGTTTCAGGATTCCGGGGGCGGACATCTCAGGTTGCAAGTCGTAAGTCGCGACGCTTGGTG
>JBGCDC010000448.1:0-1084 GCA_045105055.1 Phycisphaeraceae bacterium
GGAGCCTCGCCCTCCCAAAATAGTATTACGGTCACTTGCCGTACACGTCCTAAGCATCAGTAATACAGAAGTATCCAGAGAGGAGACTTTATCTTCCGGGGGTGATTACCAGTGCGGCGGCTTTTCGTCGCCAGGGTCGCCACCGTCGGATAGATGATCTTCCAATAGCTTGCGGACCATGCTCACGCCTTGGCCATGCACATCCAATCGCTTAGAGAGCTCGCGGAGGACTTCATCTAAGTCGCCAACATATCTTTCGAGATGTGCGAGCTTCTCTTCGATCACGGTCATTCGGTCGTCGTCTTGCATAGTGGTATCCTAACCGCCGAATGCATTGGCTGACCCTTTCGATAACGCTGCTCCTCGTGATGAACCCGTTCGGCAACGCGCCGATCCTGATGGGCCTGCTTCAAGATGTCTCGAAAGATCGGCTGCGCAAAGTCATTTTGCGCGAGTGCGTGTTCGCGCTGCTGTTGATGCTGTTGTTTCTCGTCGCCGGCCCACAACTGATGCGTCTGCTCGGGCTGAATCAGCCCTCGCTGAGTGTCGCCGGCGGGATCGTCCTTTTACTCATCGCCCTGCGGATGCTTTTCCCAGGACGCGGCGGGGTCATGGGTGACGAGTCGCTCGATGGCGAGCCGTTCATCGTGCCCATCGCCACCCCTTTGATCGCCGGGCCTAGCGCGATTGCCACGGTCATCCTCCTGCATGGCAGCACGGCGAACTGGCTGAGCACCGGGCTGCTCGCGGTGGGCTTGGCGTGGAGCCTGACCACCTGCGTCCTCTTGCTCTCGCCAGAGCTCATCAAACTACTCGGCAAGCGATTAGTCGCTGCATCAGAGCGATTGACCGGCCTGCTCCTCACCGTAATCGCGGTGCAAATGGTCCTCGGCGGGATCGAAATCTTTATCAAAAGCCTCTAGGTCTACGCTAGGCCTACTGTACGAACGCAACCTCAAGCAACGACACATCGTCGGCAAACGATTCATGGATGCCGCTGTAGTTGCGGACTTGATGGATGACTTGTTCGAGTCGGGTCTTGGAGCAGTTGCCGCAGTTCGCTTGGGCGATGATGTTGGCGATG
>JBGCDC010000449.1:0-4921 GCA_045105055.1 Phycisphaeraceae bacterium
CCATCCCGATGATCCAAGTCCACGAGCATCCGAGGAAAACAACCTAAGCAGTCCCGCGATGGGCCCGCACATGAAGGGTGTGTCAGTGCCGGGTTGCATGGAGTGCGGCTCGTTTTTCACGATGTTGTGATTGTAGCCAGGGGCTATGATCCCTCTTGAAGGGATCGAGGACGACCAATGACTGATAAGAAGCCCAAGACCGGAAAACGGGAGATGACACGCCTGATCGTTCTTTGGATTCTGTTATTACCGTTCGTGGTTTTTCGCGAAGATATCGAAGCGGTTCTTGCGGTACTACTCGTCCTTACATCGCTTACGATTGCTTGGTTCTCTTGGCAGTACTTTCCGGATCACTGGTACTGGATCACGATCCCGTCGGTTGCCTTATTGGTCATCATCTTTTGGCCGTTGTTGAAGCTTGCGGACCGGATCGAATCTCGACTGGATCGAAGGGTTTGAACTGTGGCAAGCTGGTTTCACGCGGCGCTGTAGACGAGTGTAGTTTCAGCTCGCAACCGGAAGAGTCCGCGTCGTAGGGAGCTTGCGGAGAGGTTGACTTGGCCATGAAGCGGCAGCTGATAGTGCTTGCGGTGCCAGGCGAATCCGAGATTGGCGTTTGGGGACTGGCCAAACCATAGTAGCGCGAGGAGTTCCTCGAATTGATCAGGGCTGAGTGATCGGGCGATCTCTTGTGTCGAATCGCCTTTGATGAGCTGCTGAATCGCGCGTTCGACAGCGCGCTCCGATAGATGGATTAGGCCAGACATTGTTTTGATTTTCCGTGATCCAAAGTGGCTGTGAATCAATACGCCCGGACGACGCCGATGCAGATGCCTTGGATTTGGAGTTGGTCTTTTTGAACGATGAGAGGGGCGTAGTTCTCGTTGGCGGGGACGAGGTGGACGGTGCCATCGGATTGGGGCTCGTAGTATTTGAGCGTTGCTTCGTCGTTATCGACAAGTGCGACGACGATATCGCCTCGGCGGGCGGCGTTGCGTTGTTCGCAGATGACGTAGTCGCCGTCGGCGATGTGGCAGTCGATCATGGAGTCGCCGCGGACCTTGAGGACGAACTTATTGGAGCTGTTCGAGCCTGGTGGGGAGAAGATTTCTTCGAGGTCCAGGTGCTCGCGGGTTTCGACCGCTTCGATGGGCGAGCCTGCGGCGATTGAGCCGACCAGAGGCAGGCGGGTCTTGCGTTCTTCGTCGGGCAGTTCGAGGTCAGGCGACAGCTCCAAAGAGCGTGCTTTGTTCGCATCCCTGATCAGACACCCCTTTTTGATGAGTGCTTCGACGTGCTCGAAGATGGTTACCTTGGAGACCCCGAGCGCTTCGCCGAGCTCTTTCATCGTCGGCGAATAGCCGCGCGATAGCCGGGTGTCGCGAATTAATGTCAAAATTTTCATCTGCTTCGGGGTGAGGTTGGGGCTTGTCATCGTTGACGTTCCTCTGTTTAAGGGTTGGGGTTGTGGTGTCGGAAGTGGGGTTGTTTTGTTCTGTTTCGCTGGCCGAGAAGGCGTGGCAGGGTTCAGGGGCAAAGTCTGCTGCGGGTTGCGGGGTCAGTTCTGGGGTTAGTTCTGGCGTCAACTTGGGGGCCAGCGTCGGCAGGGCCATGGTGGTGCTGTTGAAGCGGATGACGCGTACCGGTGCGGGGGCGGACTCTGCGGCGGGCAGATTGTTCGCCACGCGGGTTGCAGACCCAACTGGCGATCCTGCCTTGGCCAATGTCTTGAGCATGTCGGCTTCGGTGGCGGTTTGGATCGCGGCGAATTGGCCCAGCTCGTCTTGCTGGCTGGTGAGCCAGTGCTCGATGGCTTGGAGCATGGCCAGTTGCTGGTGCAGGTCGGCCAAGGCAAATTTGGCTGGCTTGGCGTAGGTCGCGGGCAGCGTCGCGGGGCGGGTCCGCTCGAAGTGGTCGCCCGATCGACGCGAGCTTGACTCACTGTTTTGCGGTTTTCGCTTTCGTCGGCCTGTGAGGAAGCCCCACGCGGCGCCGCCGGCAGATTCGCTGTCGCGGTCGTGTCCTGCGGATTGTTGGGTTCGTGTCTTGACGAGGTTGTTGCCCTTGATGTCGAATCGTGTGACGTAGTCGCCGCCTGGGCCTGTCATGAGTAGGGGTGCAGTCATCGGAGGTCTCCCGTAGCTGTTTAAGCTGGGCTTTGGCTTGTTAGGCCTAGGCCGCTTGTTCTGGGTGTTCTGTCGGGCTGGGCCCCAATATGTTGGGGTATCCGACGTGGACAGACTCCTTATCGCCGATGCGTCAGGTGTCTCTGCAAACACTTTCGGCACTCCTGTTCGGTACACGTTAACCGAACGATGCCCAAACGTCAACAGGTTATTTCTGCGAGCGATCGCCCGGCTTTTATCGGGGCGTGTGTTCTGTTCGGGATTGAGACGGGTAGACGGGCTCTTGCTTATCGGGCGCGGCGTACCAGATGTTGGGGGCCGATGGTTGCCTGTTGCCAAGCGGGTTTGGTATAGGTTCGGTGTCGTAAGCGTGCGATACCACCCTTTTTAGAGTTCATTTACTCATGCTCAGGTGGTTCTTTATGCAACGCAAACGCAAGATTGTTCTCCCCCTTAAAAGGTATTTACCTCCTAAAAGTTTCTTTCGCCGTCATTTACGCCTTCGTCCCGGCCTATTCCCTTAGAGATGTCTATCGATTATTCAGACAACCCGATCAGCGAACGCACTGAGGACGACCCTCAGACCGAGGCGATGGTCCAGCTTGCAAAGCTCTGGGCCTCGGCGATGCCTGCGATCGAAGCCTTCGTCGGCTCAGCGGTCCGCGACCCCAACGACCGTGACGACGTCATCCAAGCGACCAGCGAGTACCTCGCCCGCAACTTCGAGAACTACGAACTAGGCACTTCCTTTACAGGTTGGGCGGTCCAGGTCGCTCGCTTCCGTGTGATGGAACTCTTCCGCGATCAATCACGCAACAAGCTCATGCTCACCGGCGACGCGCTCGAGGCTATCGCGAAGGTCGCGCCGCAGTTGAGCAAAGAACAGACCGACCGGGCCGAGGCACTGGACCAGTGCATGAATCACCTTGGCGAGAACCAACGCCGACTCTTAGAGATGCGATACACCCAGTCCCTAAGCCCGGCCACGATCGCTGAGCGCATGGGTAAATCGTCGAACACGATCTCCGCGGCACTGCTGCGCATCCGTAAGGCCTTGCGAACCTGCATCGAAGAACGTCTATCCGCGACAGAAGCACGGGGGGTAGGCAAGCGATGACCGACAAACTCGACCCTAACGAAATCGAACAACTGATCCACGATGTCCTGCATGGCAAAGCCAGCGACGAAGATCGTCAAAGGCTGTCCGATTGGGTCACCGCCAGCGAAGACAACGCCCGGCACTACCTGCGTGTGGCGATGGATGAACGCAGTATTCAGAAGTACTTGGAGCGTGATGCGGCGCGTTCGCTTGATGCGCTCGATGCGTCGATGGATGACAGCGGGGCGGGGATGCTGCTTGCCGAGCTGGCGCGGGCGGAGGCGGCGGTCGATGCGCCTGTGGTCGAGTTGTTTGATCTTCGTATCACGTGGTGGCGTGAAAACGCGAAGCCTTTGATGGCTTGTGCGGGCATGGCCGTCGCAGCGATGATCGCCTTGGCGGTGGCCTTGATGGTGCAGCCTACTGAGCCGATCAATCAAGCCGGCCGAGCAACGCAGAATGATGCAACAGATAGCACGTATCCGAGCAAGTCGCCGACGCCGTCCTTGGCATCGGTTGTCGCGACCCTGACTGCTGAGCACGATGCGCAGTGGGCTGAAGGGGCTTTTGCCCGCGGGTCTGCTTTGCATGCCGAGCAAACGCTGACGCTCACGCAAGGCTTCGCCGAGATCACGACGAACCACGGCGCGGTCGCGATCCTCGAAGCCCCCGCGACCGTCGAGCTGCTCGACAATAACAACGCCCTGCGCCTGCACACCGGCAAGCTCGTCGGGCTGTGTCAGACGCCGGCTAGCAAGGGCTTCACGGTGTATACGCCCGTCGCCAAGGTCCGGGACATCGGCACCCGCTTCAGCGTCCAGCATCTCAATGAGAAGACGCAAATCAGCGTGCTAAAAGGCAAGGTTGAGGCGATCGCTACGGGGCAAGACGAGGCGTCCTGGGTCTATCTCACCGCTGGTCAACATGCAGAGGTCACCGAATCGCTCGGCGAGGTGGTCCGTATCGATCAGCCAAGCACCGGCTACGTTTATGACTGGCTTGCGGTGGTGAACCAGCCGCGCCTGACCGGCCAAGCGATCTACAAGGCCACGATGCCTGCGTCGCTGGCGCCCGGCGATTACGAAGGCGATCAACCCGTCGTATTTGCTGAGCACGCCAACATCGAACTGCCCGCATCGTTTGAAGTCACGTTTGTCTCGCCCGGCGAGTACAAGCACGACAAGGCCTTCTGGCCGGCTTCGCTTGGCGAGGGCACGATCGTCGATTGCTACTTTATCCAATTCGATCTGCCAGATCGCCCCAACCAAATCGTGACAAGAACTGCAACGCTACATTTCGATCGCCCGATCGCGGGTGTGATCACCTTGCCCGAGCATCTGCTCGCGAGCGGGAATGTCCTCGACCGGCCCGATGTCACCTACCGCCAAGCCGTGGTGCCCGAGGGCGACCCAGCGATCGAAGGCCTGGATTACACGGACACCATCCGGATCAGCGAGGACGGCAAGACGCTTGCGTTTGAGCTTACTAGCGGTCCCCACATCGACCAATTCCGGGTCCTGATTCATAGCCATCAGGAGCAGCCCGAATGAAACGCCAAGTGACCGCACGGACTCAACCAGACAAAAAACGGCCAGTGGGCCGGCGCATTACTTTTTCTAATTGATTACCCCTTTTCACCCCCCTATAGGAGGACTTTTATGTTCGATTCGAAACGACTTTTAGCTGGCATCCTTGC
>JBGCDC010000450.1:0-3876 GCA_045105055.1 Phycisphaeraceae bacterium
GATGAGGTCTTCAAGCATTATTTGACTCACATACTAAGATTTGCCAAGTATTGACGTTTCAGCGATCCAATACTACCCTATCCGGCTCGAAACAACGCACCCAAACTCATTTAGGACCACTCAAATGGCCATCCAAACGCACTACGAAAAAGACGGCTCCTTGCAACCACTTAGCGGCATGACCGTATCCGTCATTGGCGACGGCAGCCAGGGCCATGCCCACGCACAAAACCTCGGCGACTCCGGCGTCAACGTCCTCGTCCCCAACCGCAAAGAGTCCACCAACGGCAAGCTCGCCATCGAGCACGGCTTCGACCCGATGTCCGTCGCCGACGCGGTCAAGGCCGCGGACGTCATCGTCATCGCGCTGCCCGACGAGGCTCAGCCGACCGTTTATGCCGAGTCGATCGAAGCGAACCTGACCGACGGCAAGACGCTGATGTTCACGCACGGCTTCAACATCCACTTCGCCACGATCGCTCCCCCAGCTGGCGTGAACGTTGCGATGGTCGCGCCCAAGGGCCCGGGCCATACGGTCCGCTCCGAGTTTGAGCGTGGCGGCGGCGTGCCTTGCCTCATGGCCGTGCATCAAGACGCGACCGGCGACACCAAAGACCTCGCGCTCGCCTACGCCATCGGCGTCGGCGGCGGCAAGGGCGGCATCCTTGTCACCAACTTCAAAGACGAATGCGAAACCGACCTCTTCGGCGAACAGGTCGTCCTCTGCGGCGGACTCTCCGAACTCATCAAGCACGGCTTCGATACCCTCGTCGAAGCGGGCTACCCCGCCGAACTCGCCTACTTCGAGACCTGCCACGAAGTGAAACTCATCGTCGACCTGATCGTCCAAGGCGGCTTGGACTACATGCGGTTCTCGATCTCAAATACCGCGGAGTTCGGCGACTACTACACCGGCCCGAAGATCGTCGATGCCGATACGAAGACCCGCATGAAGGACGCGCTCACGCACATCCAAGACGGCAGCTTCGCCAAGGCCTTCCGCGACGACTACGCCAACGACTTCAAGTGGTTTAAACAGCAACGAAAAGAAAACGCTGAGCACGGCGTCGAAAAGGTCGGCAAAGAACTACGCGCGATGATGCCGTGGCTCAACCCGATTGAGATGTAAAGCATCAGCCTGCCTACATTAGCTAAGAAACACCTGTAAACAGCCCTCGTCGCAAGTCGGGGGCTGTTTGCCTTGTATCACTCGTGCTTCGTATGACTTTATAGATATGATGAGACACCTTTCACGGACGTCTCAAAGAGCTCAACATGTCCAGTCAGTCCGACCATTCTCGTGACAACTATCCACACGAAGCGTTCGCCTGTTTTGCGGGCATGCTGTTCATGTATAGCTTCGCGTACCTGCTGGTCGCGATTGGCGGATCGCTTTGGAGCGGCGCATCAGCCTGGGTAATACCTGCTTACGCGGCCGAGTGTGTTGCGATTTTGATTTGTGTCGTTTGGGCGACAGTCATCCGTGCAAGTCGAAAGACGGTTTTTATACATGCCCTCTTCTTGATCATTTTGCATTTCGTAGTCTTTAGTCTCTCGCGTGTTTTTTTCACGGCGAAGCCAACGTCATTGAACGACGCGGTGCTTGTCGGCCGAGTCTTGTTCTACCTTACCGCCGCATCGGTCGGCTACTGGTTAGCGTGCCTGGTCTTTTTCAGGGGACGGATCGAGGTCTTAGTCGGCGCAATCGTGCCGGGCTGCTTGGCGTTGGCCTTCTCATGGTGGTTGCTTCGAGATACATCGGACGCCAACCAAGTGGTCACTTCTGTTGGTATGAGTCTCGCGTTTGTTTTGTTCGGCCTACTCTTGGCCGAGCTTTCGCAGTCCGTCATGGTCCGACGGCTCTTTTCAAACAGGCCCGCGAACACTTCGTACAACGAACTGCAAAACGCCAAGCTCGTCCACGAGTCGATGTTCCCTAAGCCGCTAGCCGCCGAGTCTTTTTGCTTCGGCTACGCATATCGCCCGATGCGACAAATCGGTGGCGACTTCATCCACATCTTTCCCGAGCAGCCAGACAGTCGTGCCAACGGCACGTTTTATCTCACGCTGATCGATGTCACCGGCCATGGCATCTCATCGGCTCTCACGGTAAACCGTTTGAACGTTCAGCTGCAACAGTATTTCGCGAATGCAACGCAGCCGTGCCCATCTGAAGCGCTAGCCCACCTCAACGACTACGTCCGAATGACCATGGCAGAGCACGGCCTGTTTGCGACCGGCATGTGCGTCAAGGTCGATACAGCGAATGGCATGGTCACCGTGGCAAACGCGGGGCACCCGTTGTGTTACTACCGCAGCGCGTCCGGCTTGAGTGAGATCGAGGCGGAAGGGCCGATGCTTGGTGTGTTTCCGAGTGAAGCTTTTGATTCAACGCCCGTGTCGTTCGCGTTTGAGCCTGGCGATCAATTGGTCATGGTCACGGACGGTGCGATCGAGTCCCGCAGCCCAAGCGACGAGGCCATCGGCACCGAACGCCTCCACCGCATCATTGAGCGATCCTGCATACAAACGGCGTCGCCGGATCAAGGGGCGGGGGCCAGCGGACTGTTGCAGCAAAGGATGTCCGGACGCTTGCTGGACCGCGCGGATGTACGCAAGCCCGTTGGCTTGATTCAGCAGGTTCTGCGACAAGGCATGAACGCGCACCCCTGTGCCTTGGCCGATGAGATCATGCTTTCTATCGATGACTTCGTTCAGCAAGAGAGCCAAGACGACATCCTTATCGCAACGCTCGAACTCCTAAAGGCCGGCCAGCCTCAAGCGCACACAGCGTCTAGAAAAATCGAAGTTCCCGAACCAATCAGTGCGTCGTGAAACGGATTGTCGCTGGCGAACTCAACGACTGCTACTTGGTCATCGCCCGACGCAACGCCAGCGTAAATCAAGCTATCGAAAAGCGGCAAAGAACGATCCTTTGCGATGCCTTGGCTGAATTATGTTTCAATGCAATCGCAATCGTTATTGATTCATTCGCAATCAAGAAGGCGTACATCATTTAATCTACGCCCTTTTATTTAGACTTAATTACCAATGGTTATTGCATAGAGATGTGTTTCTCATTTGTGGGATGATTACATAGGTGTATTAATCCATAAAATCGATACAAATCATCAAAATGCCCCTTGCATTGCTGTTATATTCCCATCTCGCAAGCGGGCACTGCCCAACCGCGAACAAACTACCGGGCCATACCGTGGGCACCTTACGAGGAAAGACGAGACGAACAAAGATGAATAATTAGTTGGTGAAGGAGCCTCCTCGTAGAGGGCTCCTGTTTTTGATTTGATTCGATTTAAACCAAGCCCCGCACGTTGCGGCTTGCACGCTATCCCCTTGTCCATTTGCTATAGGAATAAAGAAATGAAAAATGCTACACGAATCGCACTTGCTACTGTTGCCTTAATCCCTGTCTCTTCTGCTTACGCTGTAACGCAGTTTGATCAGGATGTGACCAATGAGATCATCTTTGGAGATGGTAACGCCAACGGTTCCTTTACGACGGATCGCGCCAATGGTGTAGAGCTTGGTCTGCGGGGTAAGTTGCGTTATAACGCTGCGGGCTCACCTGAAAATACGTTCAACAGTAACGGCGACGGAACTTACACCTTTCAAGCGGGCATCGCGCCTACGCAAACTAATCGCGCAGTGTGGAGCTATGAGTGGTCGATCAATACGAATTATGACGGCTCTTCGTCATATAACCTTGATGACTTGACCTACAAGCTGACGATGACATCAACCAATGCTGCCGAGCTTCCAGAGTTCGATCCGATCAATCAGCTGCTCAAAGATCACGGTATCGGAACAAACTCAACGGCGAATGGTGTCGGCGATGATGACAAAGCGACTAGAACA
>JBGCDC010000451.1:0-10271 GCA_045105055.1 Phycisphaeraceae bacterium
TTCAGGCAGCTTCACATCGCGGAAATACAGCGTCCCGACAATCGGCACCGCGCCGGTAAAAACCTGCGGGTAGTAGATGCCGGCCATACACGTCATCCGCCCCCCGCCGGACAGACCCGAGACATAGACGCGTTTGTCATCGATGCGATATCGCTTTGTCATGTTGTGCACCGCGTCGAGCGCCAAGCCAAGCCGAACGTTAGGCATCACATCGTTACCCGCGTTGTTGTACGAGACCCAGATCAGTTGATGCTTGGTAAGCACGTCTTCGATGACTCGGCCATAGAAGCGGTCAATATTGATCGTATTATTGGGATGGATAAAAACGATCAGGCCAAAGGCTTTGGAGCCGTCGTACGCTTTCGGCACGATCAGTTGGAATGTATGGTCGCCGATCGTATAGTCCCGAATTCTCTCGATCGGCCAACGCGTCACCTTGCTCATCACGGTCGGCTCGGTCAGCGGGCTACGCTCGGTAAATGTCGCTTCAAAAACGCCGGACTTGGCAAGCGGCTCATCCTGCCCCAGGATAGGGAAAGCGAGCCAGAGCAGAAGAATAAAGATCGCACATCGCAGCATAGTGTCGTCCTAACGAGTAGAAACCCAATATAGACCACAGCTCGCGAGAAGCCTACCGCACATGCGACTTTCCCTATTCATATTCCTCGTCATGAAGCGGGCTAGGTGGTATGCTGATTAAGCAAATTGTTGCGATAAACCATCTAACCCAAGGAAAACGATGAGAACTCTTCTGAAATACAGCATGCTCGCATGCCTCCTGCTGGTCACCGCGTCGCTTACTGGCTGCGTCAAGTTCAAGCAGGTTATGACGGTCATGCCTGACGGCTCAGGCAAGATGACAATCAACGTCGGCCTCAGCGAACAACTCGTACAGATGGCGCAACAGCAAGGCGAAAACCCCTTTGATCAAATGGATCCAATCGCGCTGGGTAAGGACGCTAAGGGCATCGTCGCCTTCAGCAAGCCAACTCAAGTAAAAGAAGGCGGCTACACCTACCTGACTTTCTCAGCATATTTCGATGACATCAACCAAGTGGAACTAGGCAGCCCAGACGACGAAGAAGCACCCGCCAAATTCACCTACGTCAAAGATGGCAAAGGTGCGACACTTAGCATCGAAAAATCAATGATCCTCTCCGCCGTCGCGGACCACGAACCGATCTCAGATGAAGAGAAGGTCTTTGCGGCACAGATGACCGCAGGCATGAGCTTCGTTGAAAGCTACAACCTGCCCGGCAGCATCGAGGCCGTCAAAGGCGTGGCTATCGAAGGCAGCACTGCGACACTCGAGATGACCCAAGAGCACATGCTCAACAGCACCGGCCCGATTAAAGACCTCAAGGGTGTCGACAAGCTCACCTTCAAGATCACCGAAGTGAAAGAAGACGCCGCCGCTTTGGCAGCATTCAAAGCCGAAGTTGAAATCGCTAAGAAAGAATGGGAAGCGATGAAAAAAGAAGCAGAAGCAAAAGCCGCCGCAGAAGAAGCTGCTGAATAATTACGACGCAACAGCGTTTGATACAAACACAAGAGACACCGCTGCGAGGCGGTGTTTTTTTATAGCCACGCCGAGGTGAAATGACGTCAAGACATATCACAAGCGAAACTGAAGGCCATAACTATTCACCCTCAAGCATCCCCAACTGCCACATCAGGAAAATACGTTGGTCAGCGATATCGCGGACGCGCAGGGACAAGGGCTTACCGCCACCGTGCCCGCCATCGCGATCGACCCAGAGCAGGATCGGCTGATCACTTGCGTCGCTCGCGGTTGAGGCTTGCAACAGTGCTGCCATCTTGCGTGCGTGCAGCGGGTGGACGCGTGTGTCGTTTTCGCCAGCGGTGATAAGGGTTGCCGGGTATTTCGTGCCGGGCTTGACGTTGTGGTAAGGCGAGTACGCACGGAGCCAATCGAAGTGTTCTTTGTTGGCTGGGTCGCCGTACTCGGGCACCCAGTACTTGGCCATGAGGAACCGGTCGTAACGCAGCATGTCGAGAAGGGGCACGCCGCAGAGGACGGCTTTGCAAAGGTCGGGGCGCTGCACCATCACCGCGCCGACGAGCAGTCCGCCGTTGGACCCGCCACGGATCGCGAGTTTTTCGCTCGAGGTGTAGCCCTCAACAATCAGGTATTCCGCCGCCGCGATGAAATCGTCGTAGACATTTTGTTTTTGCCCGAGCATGCCGCCTTTGTGCCAGTCATCGCCATACTCACCCCCGCCGCGCAGGTTGGGGATCGCCATCACGCCACCGGCCTCGTACCAAGGGAACATCGTCGAGCTAAAGCCGGGCGTCATGCTGATACCGAACCCGCCGTAGCCACTGAGCAGCGTTGGGTTATTGCCGTCGAGCTTGATGCCCTTCTTATGAACGATAAACATCGTGACCGGCGTGCCATCTTTGCTGTTGTAGGTGACTTGCTTCACGTCGAGGAGCGACGGGTCGACCGGCACATCAGGCTCGGCCCACACCTCGTACTGACCCGTCCGATTACGCAAGCCCAAATCGAGTCGAAACACACGGCGAGGTGAATTAAAAGAAGTAAACGTCAAAAATGCTTCATCACGGTCATATCGCGTGCTCAGCCCAGCGCTGCCGATGCCCGGCAAGACAAGCGGCATCCGCTCACTACCGTCCTTTTCCAGAAGCGAAAACTCAGTCTGCGCTTTTGCGCTGTACTCAACAACGAACAAGCTCTTAGTTTGACTCAACCCTTCAAGAACGCGGCCCTTGTCATGCGGTACGAACACTTTCCAATTGTCTCGGCTTGGCTTATTGAGATCAGCTTCGTACACCATCCCATTGGGTGCGTCGACTTGGGTCGTGATAAGCAATCGCTCACCAACAAACTGGCCAAACGTGTTCGCGTCTCCACCCTCGATCAAAGGCGTCATGACGAATTCATTCGTCTCGATCCACTTCTTGATATCCACGAGGTAAAGATCGTTCGCGGAGGTCGAGGTGTAGTAGCCGATTAGACCCCAGTTGCCTTCGCGTTGCATAGAAAGGAAAGGGCCCCAGGTCGTGGCGAGCGGGCCTTCTTTGTACTGCTCAAACAGGATCCGATCATTAGTCGGATCGTCGCCTATCTTGTGTAGCTTGATTTGCTTCGAGTACGGGTTATCGATGTCGGCGAGTTTGCTATAGAAGAACCGCTTATTGTCGGGCAGCCATTGGATCCCGCCGACCTTGCCCGCGATCTTGTCGTCGAGCCACTCGCCCGTCGCAACATCCAACAGGTGCAGCGTCGTGTTCTCGTCGCCAGCCTTGTAGATGCCAAATGCGAGGAGTGACCCGTCTGGGCTTGGGCTGTACCAACCCAGTGCGGTGAGCTTGTCTTCACTCAGCGTGTTCACATCGAGTAGCACACGCTTCTTGCCGTTGTGTCCTTGTCGGACGTAGACGACGCCATGGTCTTGATCGCCTTCGCGCTCGGTGTTGAAGTACAAGTTTCCTCGCATCGACGGCGCACCGACGTAGCCGACCTGCATCAGCTCGGTCAGCCTCGCCTCAAGCTTGTCCCGGCCCGGCAACTGATCCAGCATCCCGCGCGTGTAGTCGTTCTGCGCCGTCGTCCACGTATCCACCTCGTCCGTCAGTTCGGCCTTCTCATCGCCCTCGAGCCAGCGATACGGATCAACGATCTCGATGCCGTGCATCGTATCTGTCACGGGCCTCTGCTCTGTCGGTGGGGTTGCGTTTGTCATGGTGCAAGCAGTCAAAAAAGTAAGCAGCGCGATACAGGCGAGTTGCCGAAACATAAGCGACCTTTTACGGGGTGATCTATTTAAAGTTTGTCGATCCGCTGTCATCGTATACCATCGTGGCAACGAATCGGTTCACCCTACCTCTACAAAAGGAAACACCATGGCCGCGAAATACGCCCTTCTGAAGTCCGCAAACGACAAGTTCCACTTCAACCTCAAAGCAGGCAACGGCGAGGTGATCCTCTCCAGCCAAATGTACGAGGCCAAAGCCTCCGCAGAAGACGGCATCGCCTCCGTCAAGGCCAACAGCGCAGACGACGCAAGCTACGAACGTAAAACCGCCAAAGACGACTCGCCTTTCTTCAATCTCAAAGCAGGCAACGGCCAAATCATCGGCAGCAGTGAAATGTACTCCTCCACCAGCGCTATGGAAAACGGTATCGCATCGGTCAAGAAAAACGGCCCGGTTGCTGAGATTGATGACCAAACGGGGTGAGCGTAAAGCGATTGGTCAACATGAAAAGTGGGGCAGACATTCCTGTCTGCCATCAGGCCGAAGGTCTGAATCGAATCAGCTCAAAGCTGCGCTTTGATGGCAGACAGGAATGTCTGCCCCACCGTCATGCGTGAAACGCGCTTACGCTTCATGCTCTGACCGTGATCAATTCCCCGGCCAACCATCAAAAACAAATTTTCCATCGCGGGAGATCACTTCGCCGTCGACCGTGATCGTGCCGCCGGTCCGTAAGTCGCAGACCATGTCCCAGTGCAGGCCGGATTGGTTGTTGTTGTTGGTTTCGGGATAGCCCGCGCCGACGGCCGCGTGGAACGTGCCGCCGATCTTCTCGTCGAACAAGGTGTTCTTGGTGTATTCGGTGACCTGGTAGTTCGTGCCGATAGCGATCTCGCCGAGGTTACGAGCGCCCTCGTCTTGGTCGAGCATCGCGATGAGAAAATCTAGGCCCTTACTTGCTTTCGCATCGACGACTCGACCTTGCTTAAAGGTCAGCTCGATGTCGTGTACCTCTCGGCCGTTGTGAACCGCGGGGAACGAGTAACGGACTACGCCGTTGACTCCGCCGTCGGCGTGCTTGAGGTTTGGCCCGGTGAATACTTCACCATCAGGGAAGTTCGACTCGCCCGCACAGTTGACCCAGACCATTTCATCGACGTTGACCTTAAGGTCCGTGCCATTGGCCGCTTCAAAATGGATGAGCGATTTGCCGGTGAGGTAGTCGGCGACGCGCTGCTGCTTCTCGCGGATTTGCTCCCAAATTTCAGCGGGGTTGTCGTGGTCCAGGTAACCGGCCTTGAAAACAAAGTCTTCGTACTCACGAAGCGATCGCTCCGCGTCTTGTGCGCTGGCCTGCGTGGGGAACTGCGTCCCGACCCACTTCAAAGGCTTCACGCCCGGGTACTGATCAGGGAACTCCGCGGCGGCAGCGCGTTTCATAAACGTCTCGAACATTGGCTTGCGTGCCGACGAGGCGAGCCCGCTTCGCTTGGGATCTACGCGCGTCGCAGACTTCGTGTTGTTGTCAGCCCACAAACCGATGCTCGCGTCGATCTGCTCGACCTCAGCCAAGTTCACCGGGTTCACGTATTGCAACTGCTCATCGCTTGCGCTCTGCAGAAAAATATCTTGGCACGATTCGATCCCACATCGCAGCAGCGGATGGCCCCCGGCCTTGAGCACGGCTTCGTAAACCGCCTCCAGCAAATCAGCGCCGACCTGATCGCCATTGATCCGAACGAGCTGGCCCGGCTGGACCTTCACAGAGTAATTCACGAGCACATCGGCGAGCTTGTCCAAACGTTGATCACGCATCGTTTATCCTTATCGAGGTTCAATAAAATACAGCGGGACAGGATCGTAAGGCTTTCAAGAGAAAAAAGCTTGCCTGAGCCCGAAAAGCCCGGTAGTTTTAAATTGTTGATGCTCAGTTCACGCCTCACGCCCGTCTCGCTCCACTCGATCAACCGGAAGGCGGCATGTTGGATCAGCCGGACACCCCCGAACACTGCCAAAGCCTGGGCGACGACAAAGCTCAGGCAACAGATGCAACACCGTCATCTCAACAGCCCGCCGAAGTTGTTCGCGCAGAGCCCGTTGAGGTGCTGCCGCGCTCGCCCTCGCCTGCACCGGTTCCCGAAGACGCCGCGCTCTCGCCCTTCGGTGCGGCGCTCGCACCCGTGCTGCTCAACCTTTGTGAAAGCAAGCTCGCTGACCTCAACTGGTTTCGCACCGACTGGCAGCGCGGCGGCGCACTCACCGGCTACGCCACTTGGACCGACGAGCAAGGCAGCCACGAAGCCGTGGTCAAGTTCCCCATCCCGCCCAAAGAACGCCGCTGGCTCGTGCAACTCTCGTCCGACGACGTCACCCCACGCGTCTTCGCGCACGGCAGCGAGCTCGGCGGATACGACCTCGCATGGGTTGTCATGGAACGCCTGCCCCATGGCCCGATCGGCACACCTTGGGGCGCTCAAGCCTACGACCTCATCGCAGAGGCCGCCGCGAATTTTTACGCCCGCGCTCGACTCATCCCCATGGGCGATCCGCCGCCGCCCAACGACTGGGCCGAGCTGATGAAGCGCTCCAAACAATCCATCAGCAAAGATACGATCCAGCACTCGCAGCGATGGGGCAAAGTCCTCAAAGCAGCACGCAAAAAACTCCCCGACTGGCTCGACACATGGAACGCGCGCGACACCGGCTACTGGTGCCACGGCGACCTGCACCCGGGCAACGCCATGTCACGCCACGCCGCTCCAGCATCCGGGCAACAAGCCCCAGGACCGGCGGTACTCTTCGATCTCGCCTGTGTCCGTCAAGGCCACTGGGTCGAAGACGCCGTCTATCTTGAGCACCTGTACTGGGCCAGCCCCGCATCCCTGCACGGCAGCAAACCCGTCAAACTCATCGCACAACACCTACGCGACTACGGCCTACCCCCCGGACACAACTGGCCCGACCTCGCCAACATCTACCGCGCCCTGCTCGCCATGACCGCCCCCGCACAACGACACAACAACATCGGCAGCGCCCACACCGCCGCAGCGCTGAATGTGTTGGAACGGCTGGTTTAAAGATTCGTTAACCCGATCACACTCGACATCCGCCCGGTTGATTCGAGCTGGCGCTGCGTGACATCGCGTCGATAGCTAAAGAACTCATCGTCATGTTCCGCCGTGCATCGATCCGTTGTGTCGATCGCTTGCGCACCGAGCCGATGCAGCAGCGCATGTGTTGCTGCACGCAGATCGACGTGCGGCCGACTACCCAAGTCTCGCCTGACAAACCGCTCATCAAAACGCTCCGCCACCTCTTCGCCGACCTCGAAACGCTTCACAGAAATCGACGGCCCGATCGCCGCGATGAAACGATTCGCCAGCACGTCCACCGCTTCATTCACCACGCCGGACACCAAGCCACGCCAACCCGCGTGTACCGCCGCGACTGCGCTGCCGTCAGTCGCCGCCAATAAGATTGGCACACAGTCGGCAGTGATGATGCGTGTGACTTGCTTGGGATCTCGTAAGACCACTGCGTCCGCGTCGCAAGTTGAGCGAGAAGAGCCGCCTTGACTGGATAGATGCACCGCGTGGCCATGGACCTGACGCACGCGAACCCATTCGCGGTCGGCGAGTTTCAGTGCGTTGGCGATGGCTTGATCGTCGCCAAGCTTGGTACCAAAGGCGTGGGGAATCCCCAACGCATCGAGCTGTGGCGAGCGATACGCGACGACGCCCTCGTGTTCCCAGCGATAGAGCATGGGTTCATGATAGGGCAGAGGCGCTTCAATAAGAAGCTGTCAAGCAACGACTCGACGGATGCCTTGGTTGTTCGCCCGCCCGCGTGTGACGCGGCGGCTACATCACCCCTTGTTCAGATCCGCCTTCAGCGTCTCCGCAATCGCGATCTCGGCCAAGCGAATCGTCGCGTGGTCCATGTCGTGCATCGCCTGCTGAAACACGTCCGCGTCGATATCGCTGTCCGGCGAATCGATCATTGCCTTCACCGTTGCGATATGCGTTTCGATCTCGTCGCGATAGGCAGGCTCGATCCCCTTCGCGACGCGGTCGAGTTGCTTTTGAATGTTGCGGATGTCGAGCTTTGCATTCAAACGCAGATCGATCAGGCGGTGCGCGTCCATGTCTTCCTTGGCGTGGGCGAAGGAGTCGCGTTCAATGGCTTGGACCTCGTCGCGCGTTAGGCCGTGGTTGGGGACGACCTGCGTTCGAGCGCGTCGGCCGGAGCGCTCCTCCGTCGCGGTGACGGTAAGCACGCCGTTGGCATCGACGACGAAGGTGACGTTGAGCTTAGGCAGCCCCGCGGGCATCGGCGGAATACCGGTGAGTTCGAACGAGCCAAGCAAGCGGCAGTCTTGCACCAGCTCACGCTCGCCCTGATACACATTGATCGCGATCTTCGTTTGCCCTTCCGCGTAAGTCGAAAAGATCTCGCTGGCTCGCGCGGGGATCGTGCTGTTCGCGGTGATCAACTTTGCGACCGCCCCGCCCATCGTCTCGATGCCTAGCGATAACGGGATGACATCGAGGAGCAGCCCGCCCTTTCGCGTTCCCGCGAGTCGCGCCGCCTGCACACTTGCGCCCAGTGCAACGACTTGGTCCGGGTCTAACGCGGTGTAAGGCTCGGCTTCGAAGAAGGCACCCACCGCATCGACCACCATCGGTATGCGCGTTGATCCGCCAACCAACACAACGCGATCGATGTCACTCACCGTGAGCTTTGCGCCGCGTAGCGCTTGTTGGCACGCATCCATCGTGCGCTGCACCCAAGGCTTGGCGAGGGTTTCGAGTTCGTCACGCGTCAGTGTGCGTTTGTAAAGATTGCCTTGGCCAAGGTCGATTTCAATCTCGGCCGAGGTCTCGTTGGATAACTTGATCTTTGTCGCCTCGGCGAAGTTGCGAAGCGCCTGCTGTGTTGCGGGTGGGAACGCGAGCGCTTCGCCGAACTGCTCACGTACCTCGCGCATTACCAACTGGATAATCATCTGATCAACATCGTCGCCGCCAAGGTGCGTGTCGCCTGCCGTGGACAAGACCTGATCGACCGCGCCGCTTTCGGTTTGTTCAAGACGAAGGATCGAGATATCAAACGTTCCGCCGCCGAGGTCGTAGACGGCGATGGTCTGGGATGGGGCATCGGGTGTTGGGCGTTGGGTGTTGGGGTCAGCCTCTTGCGGCATAGCATCTTCGGCGCACACTTCAGGGTTGAGCTTCGTGCTTAGCGAGATGCCGCCCGCGCGTTTCTCTTTGATTAGCGAGGTCTCGGTACTTTGCGCTTGCCCGCCTAAGCCGTACGCCAGCGCCGCGGCCGTCGGCTCGTTGACCATGCGCACAACGTCGAGCCCTGCTATCCGTCCTGCGTCGCGCGTCGCTTGCCGCTGCGCATCGTCGAAGTAAGCGGGCACCGTGACGACGGCCTTGCGCACCTCGCGACCCAGCGCCGCCTCTGCGCGTTGCTTCAGTTCAATCAAGATCATCGCGCTGATCGCTTGTGGGCTGATCACGTTGCCGCCGACCGCGACGCGTGCCGTGTTCTGCTCGCCCTCGACCACGCGGTACGGCAGCTGGCTCAGCTCGTCCTTCACATCTCCGATCCCTCGGCCCATCAGGCGCTTCACGCTATGGATCGTCTGCTCGGGGAACTCGATCGCTGTCGCGCGGGCCTCATGGCCAATCGCCTCGGCACTGCCATCGGGCACGTTCAAACGCACGACGCTAGGCAGCACCGCTCGGCCTTGACTATCCGGCAAGATACGTGGACCCTTTTCATCGCAGTACGCGACGAGGGAGTTGGTCGTGCCTAGGTCGATGCCGACGATGATTTCTTGTTTTTTTTGCGTGGTCATAAGACCGGTAGTGTAGGCCTAGATTGGTTACAGTTAGGTGGGGCGGGCATCTTGCCCGCCGATCGGGCGCAGCCCGAATACAAACCTCATTCATGGCGTTGCCATGACGGCGGGCAGGATGCCCGCCCCACCGGATTTAATCTAATCGCCATGTATGAAATCATTGTCGAGTCCGTCTTCGCCGCCGCCCACGCCATCCGCCTGCCCGATGGGTCGCTCGAACCCGTGCACGGCCACAACTGGCCCGTCGCCGTGACCGTCGCCGCGGACGAACTGGACGACATCGAAACCGTCTGCGATTTCCACCTGCTCCAAGGCCTGCTGACTGAGGCGCTGGACCCCTGGCAGAACAACGACCTGAACCAGTGCGAGCCGTTCACCGACGGCGAAGGCCATGACGAACTCGCCATCAACCCCACCGCCGAGCGCGTCGCCTGGGCGATCGCAGAAAAGATCAAGCCGGGGCTGCCGGGCAACTGCCAACTCGTCTCCGTATCCGTAGGTGAAGCGCCAGGGTGTACGGCGGTGTACAAGTATTGATTACTGCAAGCCATGACTTCACTAGATGTAAAAACAATACTTGGAAACAAATTAAGACCGTGGTTTACGGTTTCTTGGATCAACATTCATCGCGATCAAGCCGCCGCGATATTTGAAAGCCCCC
>JBGCDC010000452.1:0-12576 GCA_045105055.1 Phycisphaeraceae bacterium
GCGCGTTGGCCATGGCTTCGCGGAAGGCCCAGCCGAACATATAAAACTTGCGCAGGTAGTTGAGTATCGCGAGGTCCGCAGGTTTGCGGATGACGCCGAAGCCGCCATGATTTTCGTAGAGCTGATCGCCTGAGAAGAACAGCAGGTCCGTGTCGAGGTTGACCAAGTTGTCGGATACAGGCTTGTATGGAAAGCCCACCGCGTTCTGACAGGTCAGCGCGCCGATGCGCAGGGGCTTGGTCGGGTTGGCGCGGATGGTGCCGTGGTAGACATGCTCAGCAGCAGCGCCGCCGGTACCCTCCTCACGATAGACCACCCGGTAGGGTACGGATTGCTTCTCGTTCCAATTCGGCAAACGGAAAGTCGCCGTCCAGGCGTCGGTATCTAACTCCGCCGTCGCGACCGCCTGCCACTTGCCCTCACGCTTGACCTCAAGGCCAACCGTCTTGTTGTCCAGCTCGCCCAGCGGCCCGAGCAGCGCCGTCAGCTTCATCACAAAGCCATCGTCATCGCGGTTATCACTCAGCGAATACATCGACCACAAGATCGGCCCGAACGCACGGTCGGCATGGTGCATGAATGCATCACCAGAGATCCGCCAATCACGGAAGCGATAACCCGGCGAATTCGGGCGTCCGTTGTCACCGCTGAACTGACTCGCCAACGCGAAATTGCCACGCAGCTTATTCACCGGAAAAGATTCGGTCACACTTGCGATCGGCTTGCCCAACTTCGGGTCCGCGACGCTGAGCGTCAGCTCCGCCTCATCACCCACAGGCTTACCCACGAGCATGAGGACGTAGTGACTCGGCGATCCGGCCGGCAGCTTCTGTCTTGCCTTGCCCAGCATCAGGGTGTCGCCCTGCAAGCCCGCGTTGATCCCGTTGTTGGCAAAGCAGGCCGCGCGGTGATCATCGATATCCGCCGAGATACCAAGGCGCAGCCCCGCCCCGCCGTCCTTGGCTAAGCCGTCGGGGCGTTGGACCTCGACCGAGATCGTGAAAGGCTTGCCCGCGTCGGTCAGCTCGTGCAACAGCGAATGGATGTTCCGGCCGCGCCCCGATGTTTGGCACGCCGCCCAACCGCCGTCAACACGCCAGTCCTCCATCGGGTTGGCCCAGACATCTCCGCCGAGGAAGACACGGTCGTTCGTCGCTGACCAGCTATCGATGCGCGTGGTCTGCGTCAGCGTCTGCGACAACGCGACCCCGGGCGCACCAACCACAGCAGTCAGCAAAGCAATAAATTCACGTCGTTTCATGTTTAAGCTCCGGTGGAGAGACGCTAGATGACGCGATGATCGTACTCAAGATATGCCGCGTAAGCTTGAATCATTACGGCAAGGTTTCTTCCTGTCAGATGCCCGCCGAGAGGTATGCCTTGCCGCCCGCGTCATCGCTGCTACAATCTCACTTCGGGCATCACTGCCCACCCTTGCCGGAGAGGTGGCCGAGCGGCTGAAGGCAACGGTTTGCTAAATCGTCGTACGCGTAATACGTGTACCGCGGGTTCGAATCCCGCCCTCTCCGCTTAGAACCCGAAATACCTTGTTTACGAGGTTTCTTCGGGTTTTTTTATGCCTTGATCGCGTCGATTGATCGATCGCTGTCGGCTCGTAAATAGTCATAAATCGCAAAATTCTGGATCCAGCAGCCACTCTAAAGGCCTTTAGCAGATCGGCCTTCTCCAAACTGCTGAGGACGTTTTTGAGTCGGGGACTTGATGCTTTGGAACAGGACATAAAAGCACATCAAACCAGCGCTTGTAGGTGGGCTGGCTCATCACGCGCCAGATGGGCCGGGGCCGTAGTATCTGCCGACGCGACGATTCTTGGTACTCTATGCGGCTCGATATAACCCAGCCAGTACCTAAAAATGACAACTGATCCCAATTCAATGCCTTCCCCCGATGGGGATGAGGCAGTAAATATTCGTTTCACCGACTTGGCGTTGCCCGAGCGATTGCTTTCCGCGCTGGCTGAGGACGGCTACGAAGTGCCTTCGCCAATCCAAGCCGCGATCATCCCGTCCGTTCTCGCGGGGCGCGACGTAATCGGACAAGCACAGACCGGCACAGGAAAGACCGCGGCGTTTGCACTCCCAATCCTCGCGCAACTCGCTGCCGACCACGAAGCAAATCACAAGCATCCAAGCGGACCGTCGGCACTGATCCTCACCCCGACGCGCGAGCTTGCGATCCAAGTCGCCGATGCCTTCGCCAAGTACGCACGAAAGCTATCACACATCAACGTGCTCGCGGTCTACGGCGGCGCGGATTTCCGTGGCCAAGCCATCCCACTCAAACGCGGCGTCGACATCGTCGTTGGCACGCCCGGCCGAGTGATGGATCACATGCGTCGCAAAACCCTGGACGTCAGTAATATCCGGACGCTGGTGCTCGATGAAGCCGACGAGATGCTGCGAATGGGTTTTGTTGATGACGTTGAGTGGGTGCTAAGCGAGACGCCACCCGGCCGACAAGTCGCGCTCTTCTCCGCAACGATGCCCGGCGCAATCAAAGCGATTGCCGAGCGACAACTCGACAACCCCGAACGCATCAAAATCCAAGGCGGTAGTAAGACCGCGGATACCGTCCGCCAGCGCTACTGGCGTGCACAAGGCATGACCAAGGTCGATGCCCTCTGCCGACTGCTCGCGCATGAACCCGTCGACGCAGCACTGGTCTTTGTCCGCACAAGGGAAGCAACCAGTAACTTAGCCCGACATCTACAAGAAGCTGGGTTCCCCGCAGCGCCGCTATCAGGTGACATCGCTCAGAGCCAGCGCGAACGTACCATCGAAGCGCTACGAAAAGGCAAACTGAAACTCGTCGTCGCAACCGACGTCGCCGCACGCGGCATCGATGTAAAAAGTATCTCGCACGTCTTCAACTTCGACGTGCCCGAGGACACCGAGGCCTACATCCACCGAATCGGCCGAACCGGACGTGCAGGGCGAACCGGCGAAGCAATCCTCTTCGTCGAGAACCGGCAAAGACGCCTGCTTCAAAACATCGAACGAGCGACCGGCTCGACCATTGAAAAAATGGAGATGCCAACCGCAGAAGACATTCAAGCCTTACAACTCAATCGTTTCGCCGAGCAACTTAAAGAACGGCTAGCGTTCAAAGGCGAGAAGCCTAAGCCCGCAGCACTGCGAAGCTTCATCGAACAGATCTGTCTCGATACGGGCCGGGACGCGATCGACATCGCGGCGTATCTAGTCGGCCCCGCGATGAAAAGTACCGTTGGCAACGCACCGACGGTTTCCGCAGAAGCCCCCAAGCCACGCCCCAGTGCGGGTCGGCAGGAATATAGCGCACCACCATCCAACTTCAAACGCATGCCCGATGCGTTTGAAAAATATCGCGTCGCAGTCGGCGGCGATGATGGCGTCGAAGTCGGAAACCTTGTCGGCGCGATCGCCAACGAAGCAGGCATCGACGGCAAAGCCATCGGCAGCGTCCGTATCTTCAAGTCTCACAGCACGGTCGAACTGCCCCCAGGAATGCCTGCAAAGATATTGAGTCTGTTGCAAAGAACAAAGGTGAAGGGCAAGGCCTTAGAGCTACAACTGTTTAAGCCCGGCAGCTGGTCCTCGCCATCATCCGAAGGCGCATCGGCTTCGCCTAAGCCCAGGCAGTTTGAAAAAAATAAAAAGCCCAGCACCCACCGCAAAGGTGCTGGCAAGCCTAAGTCGAAATCAGCAACAAACGACAAGCCGTCGAAAAGCAAACCCGCAAAGGGAGCGGTCAAGAACAAAGGCAAAATCAAGTTTAAGAACAAGACAAAAGGTAAGAACAAGCCAAAATCTTAATCGCTCAATCGATCGTTTCAATCAAATCAAGCCGATTTACCACGACGCCAAATAGCGCTATTTTGTAAAGTTCCATCATGGCCACACTCCTTAATGCCCGCGGCCTCTCCAAGACCTATGGCACGCACACGCTGTTCACCAATATTGCGATCGGCTTGGTCGAAGGCGACCGCCTAGGCCTCATCGGGCCAAACGGCTCTGGTAAATCGACACTCCTCAAAATGCTAGCGGGTCACATCGAGATCGACGAGGGCGAAATCACTCGGCGTCGCCAACTGTCACTCGCCTACGTCGCGCAGGACGACCCATTCGAGCCAACGGCAACGCCAATCCAAGCCGTCGTCCAGTCGCTTACCGATCTGAACGAAACCGATCACCACGCACTCGACCCCGAGACGCGTGCCGCAATCACTCTCTCTCAGCTTGGGTTTACCGACCTCGATCAATCCATCGGCACGCTCTCCGGCGGCTGGCGAAAACGGCTGTCCATTGCGTGCGCGATCGTGCGCGAGCCCGAAGTCCTCATGCTCGACGAGCCGACCAACCACCTCGACCTTGAGGGCGTGCTTTGGCTTGAGCAATTTGTGAAGCAAGCAGAGATGGCCGTCGTTTGCATCACGCACGACCGGACCTTCCTTGAGAGCACCGCCAATCGAATCATCGAGCTGTCGACGGCTTACCCAGACGGCTCCTTTGAAGTCAAAGGCAACTACTCAGATTTTGTTCGACGAAAGGAAGAGTTTTTAGACGCGCAGCAAGCCCAACAATCCGCGCTGGCTGGAAAGGTACGCCGCGATACCGCGTGGCTTCGGCAAGGCATCCAGGGCCGACAAACGCGCAACAAGACACAAGTCGCGGACACAATGGCTAGGCAAGACCAGCTCAAGTCGCTACAAAACCGCAACACAGCAACAGGCAAAAGTGCGGGCGTCAACTTTCAAGCCAGCGAACGCAAGACACACAAGCTGCTCGATGCCCAAGGCATCGGTAAGACGCTCGGCGACAAAAAACTCTTTAGCGATCTGAGCCTGACCCTCTCGCCCGGCCTTCGCCTTGGTCTGCTTGGCCCCAATGGCTCGGGCAAGACGACGCTCATGCGCCTGCTAACCGGCGAGCTTGAATCGGACACGGGGAGTATCACCTCGGCCGACAAACTACGCATCGTTAATTTCACGCAGCACCGCGAGGAGCTGGACCCGAAAGAGAATCTACGCGATGCCTTGTGCCCCGTCGGCGACACAGTCTACTTCCGAGATAAGCCGATGCATGTCTCGGCCTGGGCCAAGCGATTCCTCTTTGATCCCGCGAAGTTTCGTACATCCGTTGGCGATCTCTCCGGCGGCGAACAAGCACGGATCCTGATTGCGAGGTTGATGCTTCAGCCTGCAGACCTGCTCATCCTTGACGAGCCGACCAACGACTTGGATATCCCAACGCTCGAGGTCCTCGAAGAATCGCTATCGAATTTCCCGGGCGCGATCGTACTGGTCACTCACGACCGGTTCATGCTCCGTCGCTTATCTACTGAACTCATCGCGTTCGATGGCGAAGGTAGCGCTAAGCCGTATGCGAGCTACGAGCAGTGGGAGAGCGATCAAGTCGAAGATAAAAAAGCGAATCAAAAAGTAGGCACAAAAAACCGTCAGAAAAAATCGACCTCAACGGTAACCGCCAAAGAGAAGTCTCCGCCTGTTAAGAAGCTGAGTTATAAACTGCAGCGAGAGCTTGATCAGATGGAAGAAACGATTTTGAAAGCCGAGACTGAGATTGAAGCCTTACAAGACGAAGCCGCTGATCCAAAGGTCATGGCCGACCGCGACAAACATCTCGGCGTCTGCGAGCGACTCAGCAAAGCACAGCATAAAGTAAGCCGTCTCTATGAACGATGGGCTGAACTCGAAGCGATGCAATAGAGATAATCTCACGCAATCGAAAAGTCTCTGTTTACCGAAATCGATTATTTAGAAGGCGATCGATGAAAGGTGTACCACGCTTCGGGGGACCACATGCTGTCTCCGTCGTCGGCCTGTGGGTCGGTTCGCAAGTGGTAAACATAGTCGGGTTTACGGTTCGGAACCGTAAGTAGAGCCGACATGCGATCCTCGGATGCGACCGCTTGAGTAGGGTCTGCTCTGTGCAGGTCAATCTTTGGCCCGCCGTACTTCGCATCTGGTTTATAGGTCCATGCGTCGATCGCCCATGCATTCAGATCTTCAAGCTGCGCCTTAGACACGGGCTTGGTAAAGCTCACGCGGAAACCATTGGCGGTTGTTTCGATCGTTTCAAACTCAAATGCAACTTTGTCACTTGGTGCCATACGCTGCAAACCAAAGCGTTTACCGCGCCACCCCCAGTTACCGCCACCACCCATCCCGCCGACGTATAAACAACCGTCGGGCCCCCAAGCAAGCCGATTCAAACCAGCCTCAAACCCTTGGCTGTGTCGGAAAACAGCGCCCTGCCAAATACCTTCTACGTTTTCTAAGAAGACACGACGAAGACCGCCCAAGGTGATCTCGGCCATGAGCATCTGACCGGCGTGTGGTTGGCCGTCGGGGATCAGCACCATTTCCGCAGGCGAGTTACTTATTTCGTTTTGCGGTAAATAAACCGCAGGCGGCGTCACGGGCTGATCAGAAAACGCGGAGGGCACACCGCCATCGGGATAGAAATCGCTTGTCGCCTTTGCTTCGTTGTAGTGCCCAAAGAACGCCCCTTGCTTGGCAGCATAGATCGCGCTGGCGGGTCGGAAAGCGCCTTGATTGTCTGGGATAACGATCAGGCCGTCGGGCCCAAGCGAGACGCCGTTGGGTGTGCGTAAGCCACCTGAAACCACAGTAAAGTCACCTGTGTCTGCATCAACTTTGAGCAGCGAGCCTCGGTGCTCAGGGTTCGGTCCATTGAGGCCAACGATATCACCTTCGATATTCTCTTCCTCAATCATCTTATTAAAAGTGATGTTGGTTGAGAGTGATAGATAGAAATGGCCATCGTAATAGGGCAGACCAAAAGTGAAATGGTGGTAGTTGTCGCTCACCCAACCTGAAGCGAAAGACTCCCGCCCATCGGGGTAGCCATCGCCATCGGTATCCACCCACTTTGATATCTCATTGCGATCACAGATGTAGAGCGCCCCATTGACGAAGTTCATCCCGAGTGGATCATGCAACTCTGTTGAGATTTCACGAACCGTGATCTTACTCGTATCCTTGGCCGTCACGTTGTCGAGGATGTACAGCCCGCCGTTGTATTCGTCACGGAATACGCCATTATTTTTAGGTGGAAATGTTGTCAGTGCGAGCTTGCCATCGGGTAGAAACTGTATCGCGCCGACACTCGGCTCAAAGCCATCAGGCCGAGCCTGTTCTATCGTAAAGCCAGGGTGTGGCCGATCAAGCGGTTGTCCTGCGCCAGGCCTAGGGGTACGGATGCCGCGCTGTGCGACAGTTTTATTACCGCCTGATGTTTTAATATCCTTACCCACACGATTAAACAGACTTCCTACCGGGATCGGTTCAAACTGATTTGAGCCCGGCGATTTCCATTGCAACGTCAAGCCAGACTCTTGTATCGCTTGGAACATATGAATTGAAAGTACATGATCTGCGGCATCGAGCTCAATCGCTCCGTCCTTAGGCTTACCGGTCACTAAGCCATCATTATCGATAACGACTTGAGCGTTGATGACGAGTTTGCTGCCATCGTCACTCAGCAATCTAAATGAATACTCGCCAGCCTTCTTCACACGCAGCACTGCGTCGACTTCTACATAGAAATATCGCTGTCGATTGCCGAAGTCGCGTCGCCCGCTAAATGTGATCGACGGAACAATCGTATGAAAGTTTGGGTCTTGCCCAGCGACCAGCGTCGGAATCCGTTCGTAAGGCTTACTGAGGTGGAAGACCTTCAGACTAACGCCTGGAATGAGTTCATCGGCAGAAGCAGTTGCGGCAAGCGGCAACTGGATCACAAAGCACAACAGCGCAACCATACAAAGCGTCGTTCGATACATCAGGTCCATCCGATCGATAGGAGAATAGATAGCAGTGCATGACTAGCTTAAGGCACTTTGCATTCATAAGAAAACATTAGTTTTCTACGGTAGCTGCGACATGGGTCAACCGACCACGTTGGGTCTGTTGGATGATGCTTTGCTTGTCGATCAAGGCCTGGCTCATGACATCGAGGTTCGTTGTCTTGAGATACTTAAGAATCTGTTGGCGAACAGGCTTGACGTCATCGTGTTGGGGGCAAGGTTGTTTGTCGTCACACAGGGACAGGCCAAGCACGCAGCTTTTGTATTGCTGTACGCCATCGATCACTTCAACGATATCGTAGAGACAGATCGCGCTGGGATCACGTGCCAAGGCGAAGCCGCCGCCTCGGCCTTTAGCGCTGATCAGCAGATCAGCCTTGGCCAAGTCGCGCATGATCTTCGCGATGAACTGGCTGGGTAGATCAGTCCCCTCACAGATGTCGTTCATACTGGCGTAGCCCTGCTGGCGTAACGCAGCGAGCCGACACATCGCGCGCATTGCATAGGCACACGTTGTTGAGAACATCATCGAACAACAACGCCCAGGAGCGGAAGCTCGGCCAATTTCTGATTCAGTCTGGCTCATAAATCCAACGTCCGGGAAATGTGTTTACTCATCCTCATCATCAAACAAGGCACGGATCGGCGGCGTATCAAGGTCGTCGTATTGACCCTTGCGAACCGCCCACAAGAACGCGCCCACGCCTGCAGCAGCGAGCACAAAAGCAAGAGGCAGCACAATGTAAAGCACACTCATCAGCGGTGCTCCATTGCGTTTTTTTTGATTGTTGGACGGGCGACTTGCCCCTTCATTGCCAACGCCAACACCGTCGCACTGCTCAACGGCATCAAGACGGCGGCGAGCAGCGGCGTCACCAGACCCGCAGCGGCTAGACCGATCGCAACCGCGTTGTAGGTCAGCGATAGCGCAAGGTTTTGTCGCACCACTTTGCGTGAGCGGCGGGCAGTATCGATAAGTTCGACCATGCCTTGCAGCCCGGGCTTGGCGAGATAGACGTCGGCGGCAGCCATCGAAGGCTCCGCCCCGCCGCTAACCGAGATGCCGACGTCTGCTGCTGCGAGCGCGGCCGCGTCGTTCACACCGTCGCCAACCATGACAACAGGCAGGTCGTTGTCGCGCTGATTGACCGCGTTGAGTTTTTGCTCGGGGCTGACGCCTGCACGCACGGCCGACGGATCTAACCCCGCCGCCTTCGCGACTTGATACGCAACCGCGGGCTCATCGCCCGTTAGCATCTGCACCTGCCAGCCCCACTGGGTGAGTTGATCGATTGCTTGTTTGGTGTGTTCGTGCAGCACATCGCCAACCGCTAATAGCGAAACAACCTTGCCGTTTAACGCGGCGTAGACCGTGGTCAACGCTTGCTCTGCCCAGGCTTGCGACTGGACATGATGCTCAGGGGTCAGTGCGTTGTCATGCAATTGCATGTATCGCTTCGAGCCGATGTGCAGTGTGCCTAACGGGGTTTGCGCTTCGATACCGCAATCATCGATACGCACTTCGTTGATTGGTTCTAGCGGTGTTGGTTGTTGCTCATCGTTGTTGGTGTACTGCACGATCGCGGTTGCGATGGGGTGGGTGGCGTGTTGTTCGGCGGCGATGACGAGGGGTCGGATCGATGCGTCGCCAATCCAGTGTTCGACGCGCATCGCCCCGCGGGTCATCGTGCCGGTCTTGTCCATGAGGATACGGCCCGGCTTGGCTAAGCGATCCAATACCGCCCCGCTCTTGATCAAGATGTCGTTACGTGCAGATCGGCCGATCGCTACCGCGAGCGTTAACGGTGTCGCCAATCCAAGTGCACAAGGGCATGCGATGATCAAGAGTGCAACGGTGTGGTCCACCGCTGCACTGACATCGAACACACTCCATACCGCAAAGACGATCAGTGCGATCGTGCTGAGGATGATGACGAACCACCCCGCGATCCGATCGGTCAGCGCGACGATCGCAGGCTTGTCGGAGACACCGCTCTGCACAAGTTCCATGAGCTTGCCGACGCGGGTGTGTTCTCCGATGGCTGAGACGCGTAAGTGAATCGTGGAACTGGAGAGTTGCGAGCCAGCGCAGATGCCGTCGCCGACCTCGATCGGCACGGGCATCGACTCGCCGGTGAGTAGCGATGCGATGACGGTCGCGTTGCCTTTCTCGACCGTGCCGTCGGCAGGGATCAATTCGCCAGAGCGGACTTCCAAGAGATCGCCAACGGCGACCGCCTCGACCGGAACCTGTTCGACGGTTTCGCCTGGCGAGCCCGTCACCCGTCGACAATGCGTCGGCGTCAATGAGAATAACAAGCCCACGGATTCATCAGCACGGCGCTGTTGGCGATATTGAATAAACCGTCCAACCAACAATAAAAAGACCAACACGCTCAGAGAGTCGAAGTAGATATCCCCGCGCGCGAGCACGACGTTGATCAGCCCGGCCATGCCGCCGACGCCCAGCGCTAACGCGATCGGTATGTCCAAATGCGGGCTGCGCGTTCGGATCGCCGCCCATGCCCCTTGGAAAAAGACACGCCCTGGCCAAGCCAGCGCAATCACGCCGAGCACCGCGCTGGCCCATCGGAAGAGCTGAGCGTATTGCTGCTCCATCTCGCTGAACAACCCGGTGTACAACGCAAACGCGAGCAGCATCGTGTTCCCCGCCAGCGCCCCAGCGACACCCATGCGCATCACCATTGTTCGCTGCTCGGCGAGGTGGACGCCTTCCTTATTCCCACGCGCGGGGTGCGACGGATAACCAAGCGTGCCCAGCGCTTTGGCGATTTTTGAGAGAGCAACTTGCGTCGGGTCCCAAGTGATGCGGACGGTCGCTTGCCGAAGACTCAATCGAGCCTCGATGACGCCCGGCACGACGCGAGGCAGTTTCTCAATCAACCAAACACACGCGGCACAATGAACCCCCTCGAGCATCAGGTCCGCCACACACGTGCCATCATCGCGCGTGCGGACGTAGAGCTCATGGAACTTGTCGGTATCAAATGCAGCGAGGCGATCAGCATTGGTGAGCTTGACTGCTTGGCCTGGCGATTCGCTTTGTTCGCGCAAACGGTAGTAGCTGTCTAGCCCGCAGCCGTGGATCAACTCGTAGACAGATGCGCAGCCTTGGCAGCAGAACTGATGCACTTGGCCCGGCACGACCAGCCCGCTTGGCACGGGTAAGTCGCAGTGCGTGCAGGTGCAATCGCCCCGCTTCGCATCGGGTTGCGCATCGCGCTCGGGTTCCGTCAAGACAGGACTCAAGGCTTTGCCTCACAACATGCAGGCGTGGTCTCGCCGATGGTTTGTAGCGCGGCGGTTGCGGACGCGGTATCAGTCACGACGGGCTGTTGTGCAGCGAGTGATGCGGCATCAAGACCGCCTCGGCCGATGAGCGTCCACGTGCCGACAAGGATCAGCGCCAATGCGGTTGCGTGCGGCAGCTTCCGACCCAGAATGCCGCTGAAGCGCTGCACGCCGACGCCTAACGAGACGAGCACGGGGAGCGTGCCAAGCCAGAACACCGCCATGGTTAAGCCGCCGAGCAGTGGGCTTGCGGTGCCGCCCGCGACCGCAGCGAAAGCGTACAACCAACCGCAAGGCAGCAGCGTTGTGAGTAAGCCAATCATCAACGCGCGTCGAACCGGGCTGAATCCCATCGCAAGTTTGTGCCCAGCAGCTAATGACTTTTGCATGAACTTCGGCACGGGCATGCGGATCGATCGCTTACCCATCGCCGCCATCGCCGCGGAGAGGCCGAACAAGATCATCATCGCCCCGGCCAAGGACATCGCGACTTGGCTTAAGCCGACCAATGCGCCGCTAAGGTCTAAGAGGGCACCGACGGATCCCGCCGCGATGCCGAGCAAGACATAAGTAGTGAGTCGTCCGCCGTGATACGCCATGTTTAAAGCGACGCGCTGGCCCGGTTTGCCTTCGCTATCGGCCACCGCAAACGCGACAAACGCGCCGCACATCCCCGCACAATGCAGAGAGCCGAGCACGCTGGCCAGGAAAACAGCGGAGATCAAAGCGATCATTCGGATCCCTTCGCTGGTGGTAAGAATTGCTTTACTTCAGCGATATAACTCGCTTCTTCACTCGCCGCATCAACGGTGAATTGCCAGAAGCCTTCACGGGTCAAGAGGCCTTTGCCCACGTATTGTCCGGGCAGTACCTCGACGCATGTCATCGAGATCGGCTGGCTCGCGCGGGCCTGGTGGAACCCATCAATCTTGACGACGCGGTTGCGCACTGGCTTGCCTGACGCATCACGCAGTTGAACGATCAACTCACGCTGGCCAATCGCGTCGGCCGTATCACTTGGCATCAGCTCGACCGTCCAGCCAAGCTCGGCGCTCTCCGCGAGCAGCGCCTTCTTCTCGTCGTAGTCGACCGCCTTCTGGTAGTAGTCCGGCACGACTGCGAACGAAGGATCGCCGGTCCCGATCGCGATCGCGGTGAAGATGAAGATCATGTGCCCACCGAGCAGGCCTAGCACCACTGCGGGCATAATGAAGCGGCGCTTTTGTGTTTTCTTCAGTGCCGTTTGATCGACTCGACTTTGGATTGAATCAGCATTTGTCACAGTGATCACCTGTTTCTTTCTCGCTCGTTTGCTTGGTGGACTTTGGCTCTTCTCCAGAACCCGGGCAGTTGGCACAGTCGCCGCCGCAGTCGCCACTGCCCTGCTGCGTCGCGTCGCTGTTGATCTGCTGG
>JBGCDC010000453.1:0-12474 GCA_045105055.1 Phycisphaeraceae bacterium
GGCTGCATGTTGCCGAGATCGCCACGCGAGACAAGCACCGCGAAGTCCCGCAGGTTGCGGCTCATGCTGCCCAAGCCGTAGCTCATCCATGACCCCATCGATGGTCGGCCGGGCAGGTTGTGGCCGGTCTGCATAAACGTCGTTGCGGGGTCGTGGTTGATCGGCAAGGTACTGACGCTCTTGATCGTGCACCAGTCGTCGCTGATCGCCGCCATGTGCGGGAGCAGTTCGCTGTAGGTTCCGCCGTTGTCGCCGTGCTGTTTGAATTTGTATTGCGTGTTGATGATCGGGTGGGTTTTGTGCGTGTTGTTGAACCCGGTGAGTCGACCTTGCTGTTCGATGAGTGAGAAGATGTCTTGGCCGTGGAACTTTTCGAGCGCGGGCTTGTGATCGAATAGGTCGACTTGTGCTGGTCCGCCTGCTTGGAAGAGGTAGATGACGCGCTTGGCTTTAGGCGTGTGATGCGCCGCGGGGAGCAGGGCCTGGGTCTTCGGTGTGCTTGCGTTAGACATCCCCGCGAAGGCCATGCCGCCTAGGCCTGCGGCGCCGAGCTGTAGGAAGCGTCGGCGGTCGATGTGGTTGCAGGTTTGTTGGAGCTGATCCATCGGTTGTGTCCTATGTGACTTGCGTGCACTACTTACGGGTCAAGGCTTCGCTGGTGTTGAATACGGCTAAGGCTACGTCCGCTAACGCGGCGACACGGTTGGCGTCTAGCGTTTCATCGATCCGCGATTCACCCACTGCCATGAGCTTTGCCGCGGCACTCGGGTCGGCCCGGTAGTCGGTCAGCCGTTGCTCGTACAGCCCAACAAGCAGCTTGGCTTCTTGCTCGGTCGGCACACGCGAGATAACAGAACGCATCACCAACGCGATCTGCGCCCTCGCATCATCGGGCTGCTGCTTCACCACGCGCTCAGCGAGCTTGCGCGACGCTTCGACATAAGTCTTGTCATGCAGCACGGCCAAGGCCTGCAATGGCGTGTTCGTTGTCTCGCGTTTCACGCTGCACACGTCTCGGCTTGGCGCATCAAAGATCGCCATCGCTGGGTGCAACGCCGCACGTCGCCAGTAGGTGTACAAGCTCTTTCGATACAGGTCTTCGCCCGTGCTTTGTTTGTAGACCTCCGCATGGCTTGGCGGCGCGTTGAGGTCTTCCCAAACACCATCAGGTTGATACGGGAACACGCTCGGCCCACCAACCTTTTGCGTCATCAATCCACTCGCGAACAACGCCTGGTCACGGATCATCTCGGCGGGTAATCGGAAGCTCGGGCCGCGTGCAAGCAGACGGTTTTCCGGATCTTCAAGCTCGGGACGATGCGTGGCGTCTTGCCGATAGGTCGCGCTGAGCACGATGGATTTGATGAGGTGATGCAGGTCCCAGCCGCTATCGCGGAAGTCGCTTGCGAGGTAGTCAAGCAGCAATGGATGGCTCGGCATCTCGGCCTGCAGCCCAACGTTGTCCGGCGTCTTCACCAGTCCGACGCCGAAGAACCGCTGCCAAAGACGGTTCACCGTCACGCGCGCCATCAGTGGGTTATCGTCGGCGAGTAGCCACTGCGAGAGTCCCAGCCGATTGCGTGGCCGATCACCGAACGCGGGCAGCACGGCCGGTGTGTCCGCGATGACTTGTTCGCCGTGCTGATCGAATTGCCCGCCGAGCAGAATGTGCGTGTCGCGCGGCTTCTCTTTGATGACCATCACTGCGCCGCCATCGCGCTCGATAAACGGCGCGAGTGGCTTTTTAAACTGCGCGATGCCGCCGTCTGCACTGGTGTTAAAGAACGCGAAGAGCTGGTAGTACTCATCGATCGTGATCGGGTCGTATTTGTGATCGTGGCACCGGGAGCACTCGAGCGTCAGCCCCATGAAGAGCGTGCCCATCGTCGTCGTGCGGTCGTTGATGTTGGTGACCCGGTACTCCTCGTTGATCACCCCGCCCTCGATCGTGATCGGATGGTTGCGGTTAAAGCCCGTCGCGAGCCGCTGGTCCTCGGTTGGCTCGGGAAGTAGATCGCCCGCGAGCTGCTCGGTGACGAACTGGTCGTAGGGCATATTCTGCTGGTAGGCCTTGATCACCCAGTCCCGCCAAGGCCACATTGCCCGCTGATTGTCGAACTGAAACCCGTTGCTATCCGCGTAGCGCGCGTTGTCTAGCCAGACGTTGGCCATGCGCTCCGCGTAGTGATCGCTCTTGAGCAAACGATCGACAACCTGTTTGTATGCGTCGGGCGTTTGATCCGCAATAAACGCATCGATCGCCTCGACCGTTGGCGGCAAGCCCGTCAGATCCTGCGTCACCCGACGAAGCCAAGCCACCCGCCCCGCCTCCGGTGACGGCTCGATCCCTTTAGCGCTGAGTCGCGCGTAAACAAACCGATCAATGGCGTTGCGCGACCACTCATCGCCCGCAACCTCCGGCGGGTCTTGCTTAGCGATCGGTGTGAACGACCAGTGCGGCTCGTACTCAGCACCCTCTTCGATCCATCGCACCAGCAGTGCCTTCTCCTGGGCCGTCAACGGGTTCTTCACCGCTGGCGGGGGCATCACGGTCTTTGCCTTGTTGCTATGGATACGCGTGGCGAGCTCGCTCGCGTCGGGATCGCCCGGCGTTATCGCGAAGTACGCCCCGTCATACCCCTCGCCGTTCTCTGGCGTATCCAGCCGAAGCTCCGCCTTAAGCGTGTTGCGGTCCGGGCCATGGCATGCAAAACACTTGTCCGACAAGATCGGCCGAATGTCGCGGTTAAAGCTCAGCGATGCAAGCTCAGCCTTTCGCCCTCCTTTCGCCTCAACGACCGGCACCTCGCGCTGCGACTCAACTTCGCCGCAACCCTGAGACAGGACTAGGCCGATTGCGATCAATGGCAAGCACTTCATTTATTGGATCCATCGCATCGATCATCGATTTTTCGAAACCAGTAAGAACACTTGACGGCAGAACCGCAGTGCGCACACATTATATACGGACGCGTTACAGCCGAGACACTAACAAAGCTAGGCTCCATCTAATCGCTCCCACCTTTTTGCTTACGGTACCTGCTTCACGGTCGGTATAAACGTTTTACTCCAGCGCAATTCCCACAGCCCGCCAAGGGAGACAGGGCCTGTCGAGCCATCGAGCATCGTGACGTTGATCGTCCTCTTGTGCCGGTCAATGCAGAAACGTGGAAGGCCAATGTTTGCAGTGCCAAGTACCGCTCCTTTGGTCAGGTCGGCCGGGGGATTGTCGGTTTCTTTTGGATAACCTCCGATCCACACCGCATCGGCAAAAGACGGACTTTCAGAGGGGACCCGCACTTCGCTAAGAGTACTGAAGATATTCTCCGGTGGGTGTGTTCCGGGGTTGATAGTCGAGGCCGCGCCCTTAGGCAGGATCCACTGATTGATTCCATAACTATTTGCCGAAGGCGAGATATTCCAGCTTTTCCACGCGGTGGTCGCCGAACCAAAGCTGTAGGGCGGCCCGCCGGTTTTTTCTAGTGTCGAGGCGGTCGGACAGAGGAAGGAGGGGTCGGCCGACGGATCACTTGCCGAATCGATCGCAGAGACGACCGATCCAAGGTAGGGCTTGAGTTGCCCGGTCCAGTGGTCCTTCGGACCGAAGTCAGCCTTCATCATCTCATCATTATGTTCCTGAGCATACATAATGATCGAACTACCCATCCCACGAAGGTTGCTGAGGCACTGCATGCTACGGGCTGACTCGCGCGCCGCCGTGAGAGCAGGCAGAAGGATCGCGATGAGTAACGCGATGATGGAGATCACGACCAGTAGTTCGATAAGCGTGAAGGCTTTACGCATGAGACGGCTCCGAAGCGGCTAAATGAAAAACAAGCGGGAATGTGTAGCCCCGCAGTTAGCAACGTTTTGAAAAGACACCGCACCCCTCTCGGAGCGCGGCACCACTTGTAGGAGCAATCTTGACTTAGCCACGCCGACGGCGGGCGATCAGCAGGCCACCTAGGCCCAGAAGAGCCAGCGAGGTAGGTTCGGGGACAGGCGAAGCATCGAGGCGAACGTTGTCGAAGTTCGTTTGTACGCCAAATCCTGAGAGACGTATTTCCAGATCTTGGCCTGCCAGTTCATCGCTTGGGGTGCTGGTATAGACTGCGGTGACGTCTTTCCATCGACCTTGGGCCGGGATGGAGTTACCGAGATCGGTGTGGAAGTCTGAAGCAATCACGGTACCGCCAGCCAACAGTTCAATACCGTAACCGGGGAAGTTCGTGTTGACTCGGTCGCCGACCGCTACCGTCAGGGTGTATACGGTACTGTGCGAAAGAATACCAACGGTTTGTGTGATGTTGACTGTCGCATTCGTGAATGCAACCTGGTCACCGTCAGGTATGGGGTCGTTGTATGTGCCAGCGCCGGGGTCAAACGTGCCGCTAGCGCTGGTGCCGCTGCGGACCCAACCTGTTGCGGCGAAAGCAGCGCTACCATCGGCTACAGCATCGTTTTCAAAACTGTGGTTGTTCACGGTGATCGGCGCAGCGGTCGCTGATCCGGCGGCGAGGATGAGGGTCGAAACAGTCGTGGCTAAAAGGGTTTTAATATGCATTATAAATCTCCAAATATTTTGGTTAATAACAAAAACGAATAATTGATCGGCAGTAATACGCTTCCGAACACGATGGCGATTAATTCATTGATTTCTCCTGACTTTGTCCGATCCAAGGCGCGGCCGGCCACGTACAGGCCGCGTTTGTTGTGTTTAGGGTGTCGTTTCGTTTTCTAGAAATACACTCTGCGGTGAGTTCAGTTCCCAAGAGATCCTTAAGCCGACTTTCGAGGTTGAGGCTTGGTTGATCCGTCGGTTATCAATTTCAAACAAAATTGTGTTCTCGCCGACGACGAGGTTATCGACAATAACGAGTTCTACCCAGCGGTCGTACGCGACATCGAAGACACCGTCGCGGACCTCGATTTGATTACCGTTAATCACGACGGCAGTCAGCGCGTTGTCCGCCATAAAGCGTATATCAAGGCGTCTGTCGGTCAGGTCGATCGTATCGGGCAGCGTAATGCGGGTACGGAATGTGTAAGCGATAGATTTACCGATCGCTGGTTCGATACCGGGATTCCATGTGACGAACTGCGAGGTCATCGGGTCGCAAGCGACGTATTTGCTGTAGTGTCGATCTGTACCGACGCGCAGGGCGCGGGGGTGGTCGAGGGACTTGCCATCAATCGCGATGACCTGCCAGTTCGGATCGACCTGGCCGGCTTGGATGCCTTGACCGGTGTTGGCCAGCGGGTGCGTAGTCGGCAGCAGTCGGGAAAAACGACCGGGGTCGTATGTCTTACTGGCGGTGATTGGCTGGCCTTGTTCAGCGCGGGCCGACTGGCCAGCGATGAGGCGCTTGGGCTCTGCTACATCGGAATTGCCGGGGCGGGCCACTAGAACCTCGCCTTGCATGACATGGACCTGAGTCGAGTCGGCTTGCGTAGCGTCCACGCCAAAGCGCGTGCCCAGGTCGGTCACGTCCAGATGCGGTGTGCGGACGAGAAAACCTTTGCTTGATTCGGTTTCGCAGATGCCGACGAGTTTGCCGGCGTGCAGGCGGAGGGCGTTGTTGTGCTCGATGAGTTCGATGGTTGCGGGCGCTTCGAGGATCACGATCGCGCCTTGGGCGGTGGTGATCTCGGCGAAGCCGGCGGTGAGGGTGAGGCGATCGCCGGGGTAAAGGTTTTCAGTCGGCTGCTGGACCCATTGCGCATCGTGCGTGTTGGTGAGCACCGCAACAGGTGCGACAGGGGCGACAGGGGTTTGCTGTGGTGTGACGCTCTCGATTGTATTGTTAGCAATCGGAACCGGGGGCGTGCCTGGGCGGAAGACCACAAACAATAGAACCGCCACCGCGAGGACTGCGGCGATCGCCCCCGCAAAGGATCCCCACACTTTTGGCTTATTCAATAGATACGCTGTCGCGGAACCAACCTCTTGCCAAGTCAGTCGATCGGCCTTCGTCACGATTGGCTGGGTTTGAAGCTCGGGCTGGGTGACGACGATCGACTCGGCCTGGCGCTCGGCCTGCAAGAGTTCGAGCAGCACGGCGCTATCATCGCTGGCTTCTTCGATCGCGACGCCGGCCTCCCACTCCAACATCACGTGAAGCTCGATGTATTGCTTATAAAACTGCTGAGCTTGCGGGTGATCACTCAAGATCGCGTTGAGACGGGCCCGCTGATCAGCAGACAGTGTGCCGTCGGCCAAGACCGCGAGCAACACCTCCAACTCGGCCATCACTGGGGCGTCGTCGTTCATGATCGCTCCTCCGAAACGCGTTGCTCGATGCACTTCATCAGGGCGAGCCGGGTGCGGTGCAGGACTTTTGCGATCGCGTTTGCGCTTTTATCTAATTGGCTGGCGATCTCTTTGACCGACAGCCCATCGGTGTAGCGGATGCGGAGGAGGTTGCGATGGTTCGGTGCGATCTGCTCGACGCAGTGGGCCAGCGCGTCTTGCCGGGCGTTAAACGCCTCGCCTTCATCGAAAATATCGGCCATGTCCAGCAGCAAATCGTCATCAAAGACCAGCCGATCCCGAGCGATCTTTTGGCGATAAGCCATGAGCTGAAGCCGAGCGATCTTGAACGCCCAGGCGATAAAATTCGTGCCGGGCTCAAACTGATCGGCCTTGCGCCAGATGACCAAGTTCGTCTCCTGCAACACCTCACGGGCCTGCTCACGGTCGCCAGCAAGCGAGAGGATGTATGCGTACAGCCGGCTTTGACAAGCGGTAATCTGCATCACAAACGCATCGGATTGGCCAGTGGGCTGGGGCAAGGCTCCTCCATCAATTCAGGCGAACAGCGAGCAACAGAACAAAACCCGCTATTGGCATATAACCAATAGTCGTGAGATGTGTCGCCACAAAAAAGAATAAATTAAAACAGCGATTCAAGGCCATTAACGCCAGAAAAAACAGCCGTCCAGCGGAAGCCCGTGACATAACACGAAACACAGATAGGGCTTCGCGAAGATCTGCGGGAGCTCAATCACGACGCTTTTCGCAAGGCAAGCACCTTGTTCGCCGGCCCAACGCTTCTATCCAACCTACCGAGCACGCAAAAACGGCCTTGGCTTATTTCTAAAACCAAGGCCGCTGAAGGAGAAATCAAGTGATTCGATATATGCCGAGTTGAACGTATCGAATGGGATCTATCGCGCCCCCATAGCATCCCACTGAATCAAGTATGGTCAAGGGTTCTGGAGCTGAAGATCCTTCCAGCCCTCGGCGATCTGCTTGGCGTTGTACAAGTAGCCTAAGCCGCTTTGTGCGATGTCGATATTGCCGTCGATAAACAGACTTTCGAACGCTGCCGTGTTCTCACCTAGAAAATCCGTCCGCTCAACCTCAGCACTGTTGATGAATTCGGTACTGTTGTCGTTGTAGCTGACCGAGCCTTGCCACTTGCCAAGCTTGTCCATCCAAATACTCTGATGCTTTTCCGAGTCGGTATTGACGACGCCCGGCTCGTTCAATAAACGGTCAGACGCCACCGGCGAACCGCCATTCGCGTTGTCACGCCATTCACCCGCTCGGCCTGTGGCAACGATGTTTTGCGACTGCGAGTTGACGAGCAGCGGAAGCGCGAACGAAGCGAAATACGTTCCTGTTGTGTACGTTTGCGATTCGTCGAAAGGTTTTACACTCTCGCGTATCTCAGCTGGGCTAACCAAGTAATCCGGCGGCACGAAGTCGCCGTCGAGCAAGATGATCCAACGCGCCTCGACATAAGATCCGGCCAGTTGCCCGCCTTGATTCCATCGCTGAATAACGTCTTGATGTACGAAGGTATCAACGCCGGCAGCTTTGGCGCCGCTGCTTTGAATACCCGCGAACCATCCTTTGTTGTCCTGGCTGTGGGTAAAGAAGCCCTGCTGAATTCCACGGACCTGCGTCATGTTCTGCAGCTTGCGGGCCGACTCCCGAGCCGCGCCCAACGCGGGCAGGAGCAACGCGATCAGCAGCGCGATGATAGAAATCACAACGAGTAATTCAATAAGGGTAAAGGCTTTACGCATGGGCAAACTCTCTGATATGAAGTTGTTGAAACGAGCAGGGCTTAAAAGACGCCAAGCCTCTCTCGAGGCTCGGCATCACTTGAAGGAGAATCATTGGGATTAGCCACGACGACGGCGTGCAATCAGCAGACCGCCTAGGCCGAGCAGGGCAAGCGATCCGGGCTCAGGGACCACAGCGTCAAGGCGGACATTATCGATACCAACATTTGAGGTGCCACTGTTGAAGTTGGTGCCTGATCCAAGGCCGATGACTAGTGTCTGGCCGGCTTGTGCGGCGGTTGCTGTAAAGCTGGTGGTGAAATCCGCCCACACGCTGGTGGTAGAAGTAGCACCCGGATCGATATCGTCCTCAATCGCAAAAGGAGATGCCAAGCCGCCTGCTGATCCAGAGAGGAAAATGCGAGCGATATTTTCCCCTGTAAATTGGTTATTTTGCTCGCCGATTGCAACGGTGAGGGTATAGGTAAAGCCTTCTTGAATCACTTCGCCCGTATCTTGCGAGAGAACAATGTTATTGCCAGTACCTATGGTTCCGTTTGTGTATTGAAGTTGTCCCCATTGATTCCCTTCGGGAACGGGCAGCGACGCCAGCGGGCCGGTGTCACGAACTCGCATTGCGGCGTTAATGTTGTTGGTTCCAGTTGCAGTCCAGCCAGATGGTAAGCCTTGTTGTTGGTCATTGGTTACGTCTGGCGTTTCAAAGCTGAAATTATCCACCGTAATTGGCGCAGCAGCAGCAGAACTGGCTAATAGGGCCGTGCCGAAGCAGGCAGCGAGTAGGGTAGGGGTGTTCGTCAGTTTCATGGGTGTTTTCTCCTATAAGAGAGTGATGGGAACAAAAGCGAATCATGAAGTCCCTCGCCAACGCGGCGCGGGCTCTTAGCAGGTTTATTGGGTTTCTCCAACGGGATCGCGGACAACGATGCGGATCGCGTCGCAGGCTAGCCCTGCCTGAAGCTTGAATTGCAGGGCATGACCGTCATTTAGAAAAGCAAGGGAATCAAATTCGTATTCGATTGTTCCGAACTTTTGGTCGGCGCTAAAGAGCTTGCCTCCGTTAGCGCCATCTAGCGTAAGAAGCGACTGATTCCACCTGTCGCCAACCACGACGCCGAGAATTTCTCCATCAAACACAACGGATCCCTTCGCAACCGAGGGCTGGGGTCCGCCGGGATTGAAAAGCAAGATGTATGTACGGATTGTTGTTCCGGCCGCGACAGTTTTTACTTGTCCGCCATCTTTTGCTGGGGCTCGGCTGAGGTACAGCGTCTCCGGCAGAGTGAACGGTCGCACTTCTTCAAACACCACCGCACGGCTAGATTTGTTCCACGTTGATTCGTCCGTACCCATGAACGGAATCGAGTCGGCCCAGTCTAATTGTCCAGACATACGAGCAACGCCACCAACCAGGGGGGCAAGCCTGGAGAAAGCCTGGAGATCGGTCACAGCTGGTACCGTTTCCTGACCATGCTGATCGACAACGATCGTTTCACCCGTGACTAAGGCTCTCGGGGTAGCCGTCGCACCGTCTTCTATAGTTGGCGTGACACCAACCGATCCTTCGTAGACATGGGTAACGACTCGCCCTGCCGTGTTAACAGCTACGCCAAATCGCGTGCCAACATCAATCACCTCAAGCTGAGGGGTATGAACAATAAAACCTTTAGACGAATGGGTCTCGCAGATACCGATCAGTTTGCCGTGATGTAAACGCAGAGCATTCGTGTCGTTGATTAGCTGAGCGATAGCCGGCGCTTCGAGGACTACAACCGCTCCGTCTCGGGTCGTGATCTCCACAAACCCTTCGAGCAAGTGAAAACGATCACCGGGGGAAAGATCTTCACTCGGTTGGTTCGCCCACACCGCATTGTTCAATGCTGTAATCGTGGCGACAATTGGCTTTGCTTCAGAAGACGTAATTGGCGTATCGAAGCCGGGCGACGGTTCTTCTGAGATCGGCTTTGGCGTGCCGGGGCCAATCAACAGCACGGCCGTGACAACCACACCTACAAACACCGCGGCGGCGCTAAGCGTGGCAAGACGGTTGGGGGTGAAGGTGTGCTTGAGCATGTAAGACAAGGCAGAAAAATACTTCTGCTTGCTCAGCCCATCGCTCGAACTTAGATGAATGACGGGCAGTTCTTCTTCTGCTGGCTCGGCCTGAAGTGCATCAAGTCGGACGTTGTCGGACGAACGCTGGCTATGTAGTTGGCTTGCGATCTGGCCGTGGATAAAGGACAGATGCGCGAACCGTTCCCAATGCTCGGGCGATTCATTAAGCCAATCGCGTAGGTCGGCCTGCTCGTACTCGGGCAGGTTACCATCGAGCAGGTCGAGGATGAGCTCGTCGTGTGAAGTGTTTTCGTTAGGCTTATTCACGCCTTGACCCCCGGCACTTGCTCCGCGAGTTTGCGCCGCACACATTCGGCCAGTGCCTGTCGGATACGGTGGAGAAGGACACGCGCGGTGCCGGGCTTGATGTGCAGTTCGTCGGCGACCTCGGCAGGCTTCGCGTCATCGACGTATCGCAGGTCCAGCGCTTGTCGATCACGCTTGCTTAGGCCTTGCATGCAGTCGGACAGGGCGGACTTCATGTCGTCGAGCTTGGAGTCTTGTTTGATGTAGGCCCCCGCGAGTTGGGTAATGGACTCGCTATCGAAGACGAGGCGGTCCTTGCCGTGCTTGCGGAGGTGATCGATGACTTTGAACCGGGCGACGCCGAGGATCCATGGGCCAAAAGGCTTGGATAGGTCGTAGGAATCGATGGACTCGACCGCGGACTGAGCGACTTCCTGAACGATGTCTTGCGCATCGGAGAAGTTATGGATGAACGCGCCGACGAAGCCCGCGACCTTGGGCTGAGCATCAGCCCAGAGAACGGTCAGCTTTTTAAGCTTGTCGATTTGTGCGTCTTGAGTGGGCATCCGCGACCTGGGTATACAAACAGGGTACGGTGGGGTATTCGCAAGATAGCCCTAAATCGTTACATAAAATAGTGAAATCAAATCATACAGACACCTATGCGCCTGTAAGAATCGTCGATATTGAGCCAATAACGAGCTTTACTGATTGGGAAAGAGCATAAATCGCCCGGCGTCGGCACTGACCGCGGTCCAGTCGTCTGACGTGAGCAGCGCAGCGCTGGGGGTGATGATGCGGGTCTCGGCCGAGCCGTCGTCGTAAGCCCAGTTCGTGTGGGCCGGTCCGCCGACGGCGTTGACGCGGTAGCCGGGGTTGTTGACCTGTTGCGTCAGCGTGCCGGGCTTGGGCTGGTGGTTGGTCGTGATGCCGGTCCAGGGTGCTTTGGGGTTGAATCGGCCGGTGTTGCCCGGGTAGTAGCAAGGGACCCAGCTGTTGTCGTCCGCCGCGGTGTCGGACATGAGTAGACCGCTTTCGTAGCGCCTGCCGTCGGCCAGCTCGATGATGTACCGTTCGCCGATTCTGCGGCGGTCACCCGGGTTGTAAGTATGTCCAGTGTTGCCGTACTCGCGCAGCCCGCCGTGGAAGGAGTAGGTGGTCCATCGGTCGCTGGTGTGGCCTCGGCCGTGGGTGAGGCAGCCGGCGAGCGCGCCGCTGCCATGTTTACCCGCGTACTGTGGGCAGACCCAGATCGGGATGTCCTCGGACATGTAGTCGCCCAGCACGATATCGAGGTTGTCGTCGACGTTCTTGTCAATCCACAGCCGAGCCGCCCAACGCGCCCACATCGGCTCGGCTCGGTTGTTGTCGATCCCACGATCCGGGTACAGATCTTTGTTGTCGGTGCAGTACGCCGTGGTCGCGATCACCCACTGCCGTTGACGATTCAAACACAGAAAGTTCTGCGTCTCGTAACGCACGCTACCCAAGACAGGCAGCAAGATCGCGATCAACAACGCAATGATCGAGATCACCACGAGCAATTCAATAAGAGTAAAACCTTTACGCATATCAACACTTCCCAGAGCAGGGAGAAACAGTACGGCCTCGATGGGCGTGACAAGAACAAACTAGACCTATCTAATAATAGCATGAAGCCCCATTTTGGTCTCTTTAAAACAATAAATTTTCTCATAAACGCCGATTTCATGCTTTTTGCTATGAATTGCACCCTAAATGGCTAACCCTTATGGTTAGCCATGCCTAAAGAAGTACACCATCTTGACGATTCGCGAACCCGGCTCACGCTGCTGTGGACCACCGCCCAGCCCATGGTCATGGCGTTCATCAGCTCGATGGTCCCCAACCACACCGACGCTGAGGACGTGCTCCAGCGCACCGCCTACGACATCGCCACCAATTTCGAGCAGTACGATCCCGACCGCCCGTTCATCGCCTGGGCCATCGGCATCGCGAAGTACAAGGTCCTCGACTACCGCCGAGACATGAGCCGAAGCAAAGTCGTCTTCAACGACGCCGCACTAGAGAGCATCGCCGACGCCTAGGACCAGCTCAGCGAAC
>JBGCDC010000454.1:0-5147 GCA_045105055.1 Phycisphaeraceae bacterium
CGACACACATCACTTCACGCGACACTATGAGTACCGACGATCTAAACATGCTGGCGGCGACTAAACCATTATTTTGCAACGTAAATCCGAGACGATGAGGAAGATGCCTAAGCTCGCCGTGGGCAGCGAAACGCGATCACACTGGGTCACCGGCATGATCACGCACACCGGCGGCCGTGGCGATGCGCCGGACTTCCACTGGCTGATGATCGATGCGTGGTGCCGCTGCAAACCAGAGGTCGTGCTCGCCGATGCGGGCTACACTCGGCGAAGAACCACAAGCTGGCGAGAGAGCGGATGGGCATCACGTCGCGGATCAAAGCAACGATCGGTAGGCCGACGCACAAGCCAGCCACCGATCGTCATCGAAGATACATGCAACGCAAACTCAGAGGCTCACAAGCAGGCAAACCCTACGGCCAACGCGCTCAAGCCGAGACGACCATCAGCATGATCAAACGTAACCTCGGCGGCTACCTGTGAGCCAGAACACCAGTCGGCCGAGAGATGGAGATGATGTTCAAAGTGGTGGTCCACAACCTCATGGTTGTTTAGATCAAGAGGGTCGTAACAGAGCCCTCCCGACCCCTTTTCTGTTCTTCTCCGCCGGCAACGACGCCAGCCGCATCACCCTCCCCGACCTCCCCGGCGACTTCGCCACCACCTACGACGCCCTCTTCGGCGTCCACACCAACGGCAACGCAAGCCTCTCAGGCAACATCCGCCTCAACCTCACCGTCCCCGACCCCGCTTCGGGCCCACTCCCCCTCGCCGCCGCTGCAACACCCCTCTGCCGCCGCCGCCCCGTCGTTATCTAAACTCTATGGCGGACTTCCTACGGGGAGGACTCGGAAAATGGGATAAGCACATACAATCGGCTCGCGAACGTCCAATTTCCCTTATTTTATAATTAAAAACGCCCCATGAAGCCAAGGCAACCTGACGCTCAACCCGTTGATCGGCCACGCCCAGGGCGAAGAAAAGGTGTCAGATTTTTGGGGGCCTTGTGTGTATTATTGTTATTTGCCTGCACGGATGAGTTTGTTGCCGGTTCGGATGTAGAGGTCGTCTCCTGCTACGGCGATGGTGGCTCTTGTGGGGTAGCCGCCGAGGGTGGTGTGGCTAATTTTTTTGAATTCTTTGTCGGCTTGGTAGACATAGAACTCGCCGTCGCCGTTGATGAGGTAGAGGTGGCCGTTGGCGAAGGTTGGGCCGCAGCGGAAGTAGCCGGGCGTATCGATTCGTGTGTGGGCGAGCTTTTCACCGGTATCGGGGTTGAACTTAAAAAGCTGCTTTTTAGCGCCGCTCAAGATGTAGAGTGCGTCCTTGGTGTAGACGGGGCACGGGACGTCGGCGTCGACATCTTCGGCCATCCATTTGAGCTTGGGTTGGTTATCTTTGACTTCGACGGCGAAGAGGTCGTCGCCGCGCGGGGTGGTGAAGTAGATCAGGCCGTTAAGGCCTTGGGTCGGGCCGGAGATGACGCGGAACATCTTGTTGTTTTGCGGGTTGATGTCTTCGGTGAATCGCCAAAGCTCTTTGCCGGTTTCGGGGTCGTGGCCGGTGAGTGCGTCCCCGCCGTAGGAGACGATTTGTTTCTTGCCGTCGATCGTTGCTGCGATCGGACTGGCGTAGGACTCGGGGGACTCGCCTTGTGCGGTGGTGGGTCGGTCTTGTTTCCAGAGGACGTCGCCGGTGTCGGGATCGATGCACAGCAAAAACGAAGGCGTGCGGCGGAGGACCATCACGTAGAGTTTGCCGTCGAGGAGGAGCGGGCTGGAGGAGTAGCCCCAGAGGATCTCGATTTTGCCGTATTTTTCGGTGAGGTTGATGTGCCACTTCTTCTCGCCGTCGTGCGTGACCGCGAGCATGTCGCCGGTGCCGAAGAGGAAGTAGGCGTGCTTATCGTCAGCGGCGGGCGAGCAGACGGCGTGGTTGTTTTCACGTGAGCGCGAGCGTGACTTGCGGGCTTCGCCGATGTCATGTTGCCAAAGGATCTCGCCTGTTGTTCGGCTCAGCCCCATCGCAACAAGGCGATTAGTCTCGGTGGTGCCTGCGGTGGTGAAGACGTAGTCGCCGACGATGGCGGGCGTGCCAGCGGTCGGGCCGGGCATAGCTGTCGCCCACTTGATATTGTCGCCGGTCTCGATGTCAAAGGAAGTCACCGTCTTTGCCTCGGGCACCGCGCCGGTGCCGTCAGGACCGCGGAATTGCGGCCAGTCGGTGTCGGCTTGAGTGTGCGAGGCACAGCCGAGGAGGAAGATTGCGGCACAGGCGAGCGAGAAGAATGAGCGCATATAAGAGTCCTAGCTTGTGATCATTTCACCAGGCCTTCGGCCTGTCGGCAGACAAGAATGTCCGCCCCACCGTTCTATCTAAATCGAACTCATTTACTCACGTCGATACACACGAGTTTACCTCGGCTGCCGCGGATGTAGAGCAGGTTGTTTGCCAGCGTTGGCGAGGTCCAGATCGTGTCGTCACCTTTGATGACTTGCGTCTTCGTGATCGGGCGGAAGGCTTGCGGTGTCGCGGGGGCGGTGAGGACTTCTCCGCCGTCGGAGAGTACAACAAGCGTATCGCCGGCCAGGATCACGGTGCCACGCCCTAGGCCGCGCTGGCTCCATGCCTCCTTGCCTGTCTCGGCGTTGATACAGGTGAGTTTGGAGGAGTCGAAACCATAGAGGTGGCCCTTGTAAAACAGGCTGGTACACATCTGATTCTTAAGGTTCTTATTCTCCCAAATCGTCTTGACGCCTTTACCCGTGAACTCGACCAGGGCGCAGCCGGTGTTGTAGTCGGAGGACAGGAAGATGAACTTGTTGTTAATGACGACGGGCGTGGCAGCGTTGACGCCGTACTGGGTTTTCCAAGGTTTATGAGCGACTTCCTTGCCCCCGTCGCGCTCGAGGATGTACAACCCCGTGGCGGGGAAGACGGCGAGGTAGTCCTTACCCTTGAAGGTGATTAGCGCGGGCGTGGAGTAGGCGGGGCCATAGTTCTTTGTGCCCCACTTCTTCTTTCCGGTTTTTTTATCGAATGCGAAAATCCGACCAACGTCGAGATAGACGGTGTCATCCAAAATCAATGGGGAACCCGAAAAGCCCCATGTTGGGACTTTGGTCTCGAAGTCGTTGATCTGTTTTTGCCAGACGATGTCGCCGTTGTTGGCGTCGTAGCAGAAGAACTGGCCGTCGCGGGCCATGTGGTAGACCTTGCCGTCGTCGATGGCTGCGGTGCCGGAGGGTCCGCCGACGTTGAGGTTATCGTATTTTTTAGTTGGGAAGGTGTGCGACCAGATTTCTTTGCCGGTCGTTGCGTTGAGCGCGTAGAAGGTGGTGTCGCCGTTCTTCCAGCCCGCGGTGTAGGCCTTGCCATCGGCGACGGCGACGCCGGTGAATCCGACGCCGAGGTCCTTGGTCCACTTGATCTCGACGCCGCCCTTGGCAAACGCGGGATCAAAGCCCTCGCCGGTGGTCGTACCATCCTTGTTCGGGCCAAGCCAGTTCGGCCAGTCGGATGCGACCGCGCTGGTGCTAATAATCAAAGCAAAAAGAACGGCAAAGCAAGTGACCTGATCGCGTTTCATGATGGGACCTCGTTTTATTGACATGCCATCGAAGAACGAATCGATGGTCGGTGTGTGTTACTGCGGGGCGTCGGCTTCTTCCAACACATTAAGCATCTTGCTGATCGCGGACAACAGGTTGGTTCCCGTGATGTCGGCCTCGTATCGGCCGGTGCTATTGTCGCGCTGTTCAGCGTGGCCGTCTGCGTAAGCAAAGTTGGCGTAGGCTCGGTCGTGGTTACTGCGGTGAAAGAGGTTGTAAAAAGCGGAGCCGGGCTCGAGGATGAAGTTGTTATCCGCAAAGATCGCGGTCGCCGCGACACCGTTGCGATTGAGCCCGAGCTTGTCCAGTTTTATTCGGTCGTCCAGCGGATCACCCTCTCCACGAAACGCGAAGAGGTCAGCAAAGCTGTTACTACCATGTCTATAGAGATAGCCACTAATCGCAGAGTCCGTGCCGACCTTCGCAAGCTCGTCGGCAACGATGACTTTCTGATCCGTCCCAGGGCAGAACAGCACTTCGGGGGTTTCGCTGAGGTAGTCGTCGAGCATCAACCCGGCACCGACCTGCGTGCCGAACTTGTCAGTGATCAGGCTCGTGACCATGCCGTTGATCACGTAGAAATCGTCTGCGCCGCTTGAGATCCCGCCGTTGGATTCCTCTGGGCCGTAAGGCAAGAAACCTTTGTTGTCAGTCACGTGACTCTGGACGGCGACCATGAGCTGTCTTTGATTAGACATACAGATCGAGCCGAACGTGCTATCCCTAGCCGACGCGAGGACGGGAAACAGTATCGCCATGAGGAGCGCGATGATGAGCATCACGACCAACAACTCGATTAATGTAAATGCACGCCGGGCCATACCGCTTCGTCCGTGAGGATCAATTTTGTCATAGACAAGTTTAGTCCATGCGATGGCCAGCGTCAGCGCTTATCGCCTGCGACGCCGAGTGGCCAACAAACCACCCATCGCTAACAGTGCCAGTGAGGTCGGCTCGGGCACCGAACTTAGGCGAGCGTTGTCGAGGTTAAAGCCGCCGCCTAAGCCGCCGTCTTGCAATACTCGTATCGCGACCTGATCGCCAAGTAAGCCCGGACCGATATCGCTCGAGGCTAGTTCCACGCTGAAGTCAGTGAGCAGGCCAGAACCGTTGTTGACGAGTTCGGACGCAAAGATGGTGTTATCCGTACCTGCGGATTGGAATACGCCGTTGCTGTCGACCGAACCGATGGACAAGATCAGAGACGCGGTGTCGTCGGCCGCGAATGTCACCGCATTGCCAATGGCGATCGTGAAGGTGTAGTCCGTGCCCGCCGCGAAGACGGCTTCGGTTTCTTGAAAGATCGAAACCTGCGAGTCATTGATGCCGTCAGCATCGGGGTTGACCAGCATGTAGGCGACTTGAGCACCCACCGCATTAGCGATCGGTGGGATGACCACGCCCGGCTCAACAGGCACTTCCACATTGAGAAAAACGCCGACATTGAGTTGCCCCAGAATCTCGGGCGGCAACACGACACCGGGAGGAATCGGAAGGACCTCAGGCACCGAGCCAGGGAGGGTGGCCTGCCAGTCT
>JBGCDC010000455.1:0-7185 GCA_045105055.1 Phycisphaeraceae bacterium
GCACCGATGTATTTAACACTAACAGTTAGCAAGCCGCTGATACGAGCCGTTTCGTTTTTCGGGTTCGCGATCACGCTTGCGTTGTTCGCGAACCCGGCCCAAGCCGAGCACTACAAGGTCTTCCTGCTCGGTGGGCAGTCCAACATGGATGGACGCGCCGCGACCAGTGGCCTGACCGGACCCTACGCCAATCTGCAGAACCCACAGGCCGACGTGCAGTTTTACGAGGGCGGTTCACTGCGTGTTCTTCAGCCCGGCAGCGGTACAGACTTCGGCCCGGAGATCACCTTCGGGCGAACGATCGCCGACGAATTCGGCGACGATAACTTCGCATTGATCAAATACGCTGTGGGAGCGTCCGATTTAGCCAACGACTGGGACCCGAACACCGGCTCACAGTACAGCTCGTTTCAAAGCACCGTGACCAACGGCATCACGGCACTAACGACGGGAGCGAATGCGGGTAACACGTACGAGATCGTCGGCATGCTCTGGACCCAGGGTGAACGAGACGCCAGAACCGGGCGAACCGCCACCCAGTACCAGGCTGACCTAAAAGGCTTCATCGCTGGGGTCCGAGACGACTATGGCAGCGACCTTCCCTTTTTCTACAGCAGGCTGTCCAGCGGGCAGACCGACCTCTCGGCTGGCCAACTCAGTGCGATCCGAACGGCGCAAGACAACGTCGCCGCAGGTGATGCCAACGCCTATCTGAGTGATACCGATGGTATGAGCATCAAAAGTGACAACCTCCACTTTGATGCTGCCGGACAGATCGCGCTGGGTGAGGCATTCGCGCTGTCTTACATCAGTTCGGTTCCCGAGCCGTCGTCATTGTGTTTGTTGGCGATCGCTGCGGCTGGCGTGCTGATCCGCCGGCGTTAAATCGGTTGCCTTTTCAAGTGGTTTCGTACGCCGAAAGGCGGGCGTTACCTTTCGATCTATCCAGAACCTTGGGAGTTTTTCTATGCGTCGCGCCTTTACCCTTATCGAACTGCTGGTTGTTGTCTCGATCATCGCGCTGTTGATCGCGATCCTGCTGCCTGTCCTCGCGAACTCGCTGCGTAGTGCCGACATGATTGTTTGTACGAGTAATCTGCGGCAGGTCGGCGTTGGTGTGACCGCATACACCATGGACAACGACGAGTTCTATCCCAACGGCTACCTCTCTGCCGGCGCGACCAATGCTGACGGGGAATATGGCCGCGATACACATAGCTCGCGGGCGGTCTTTCGGAAGGGTACTGCGCCGCTTGGGAACTTCGACATGGTTGCAATTCTCAAAGATTACTACGGCGGCGTCGATGGGATGCGGGACACGTACATGTGCGGCTTCATGGAGGATGGCTACGAGAAGACCATGACCAAGACTAGCAAGCTCTGGTACTCAACTAACGCGGGTCAGCAGACATTTAGCCTGATGTGGGGTCTGCAGGGGCGCGATAGCTGGGGAGTATTGAAGGGTATGTATCGGCTTGGCGACCGCTGGCAGCAGGGCCAGGCCTATCAGAACTATGACAACATGTGGTACAACATCGTCGCGGGGGACATCATCGCGCCAAACCAGTACGGCGGGGCGAGGGCCAATCACTACAACCTCGGCCGACCTACTCCCTTCCTTGCAACGACCGGCGCCGGCGGGTACGAGCTGAATACCGACGAGTCGACGAACGGGAATTTCTTGACCGATGACGGTGCGGTGAGCAACTACAACAACTTGCAAAAGGACCAGCCCAACGTCGGCGGGACCACCAGCTTCATGGTCCCGGGCGAGCTAGCCACGACAGGGCCGTAGGGGGTATCCAAATTAAAATACGCTGGAGGCCTTGAGCGTCGCGATGACTTGTTTAGCGCTTTGTTCGACCGGCTGTTCGTGGGTGGGTAGGCGCAGCTCGGGATTGTCGGGGGCTTCGAAGGGGGACTTTTCGCTTAGGCCGGTCATGTCTTTGATTTCGCCGGCGGCGGCTTTGGCGTAGAGGCCCTTTGGGTCGCGCTGTTGGGCGACCTCGATCGGGATATCGACGAAGACCTCGAAGAAGGGTAGGCCGGCGTCTTCGTGGAGCTTGCGGACTTGATCGCGGGCGGCACGGTAGGGGGAGACGAAGGAGCAGAGGGTGATGCAGCTGGCGTCGGCGAAGAGCTTGGCGGTTTCGCCGATGCGTCGGATGTTTTCGTCGCGGTCTTCGGGGGAGAAGCCGAGGTTGGCGCATAGGCCGTGGCGGATGTTGTCGCCGTCGAGGCGGTAGCTGTGCCTGCCGAGTTGGTGGAGGGCTTGTTCGACGGCGACGGCGACGGTGGACTTGCCCGAGCCCGAGAGCCCGGTGAACCAGACGGTGCAGCCCTTTTGGGCTAGGAGCTTGGCGCGGTCTTCGCGGGTGATTTCACCGTCGTGCCAGGTGATATTGGTTGCGACGGGTTCGGTCATGGGGTCATTGTCCAGTGGGATGCGGTCTAAGGATTCACGGTCTTGGAATGTCTTGCCGATGATCCTACAATAAGATGTTTGACGCTGTCCTAGAGGTTTGATTGATGCCCGTAGCTTTGCCTGAACAGATTGAATCGGCGGTTTCGCCGGTGTTTGACGTGCTGCCGTTTGATGATGCGATGCGTAGCTTGGTGCCGGTGAACGGCGCGCGTGCGGAAGTGCTCGCGGTGGTTGAGTCGGTGGTGAATGATCCGGCATTAGATGGCCACGACGGGATCAAGGCGGGGCTTTGGTTGTACGTGGATGAGCTGGACCGTAGTCATGCGTATAGCCAGGATCTGCACACGCCGATGGGCTCGTTTTGGCACGCGATCATGCACCGTCGCGAGGGCGACTTTCCGAACGCGAAGTACTGGTACCGCAAGGCGGGTGCTCACCCGGCGATGAACAACATCGACTTAGCGGGCGGCGGTAGTGCTTCGGGCTCAGCGATGGCGGGCTATGACCCGATGTCGTTTGTCGATCGTGTTGCGCGGGCCAATGCACGCTGCGAAAGTGACTCGCCGGACTTGGTGGCGCTGCAGCACCACGAGTGGCGGGCGTTGTTTGAGTGGTGTGCGGAGCGGTGAGCTCATACAACGGCTATCCATCATGCAGCAGTGGAAATCGGTTGGTGTTGTCTGCGAAGGACAAAAGATTCGAGTCGATGGCTTGAACCTTTGGAGTCATGATTGGCAACGTGTTGACTCGCCATCAATCTCACTGCCGCATCCTTCATATCCCAACCAGCTACATGCAATGAACATCTACGAAATTGTTGTGGGTGACAAGCGAGTACGTTTCGCGACTGGCGAGCTGTCAGCCAATGTTTGGGGCTTCTACTCAGAGATCGATTGAAAAAGCCCACGCTTTGAAAGCGTGGGCTTCTTTTTTGTGGGTGGGTTTTAGTTTGATTTCTGTGGCGTGGCTTATGCGCTGTCGGGCAGTGCGGCGACGGCCTTCTTGATGACTTCTTTCATCTCTTTCTTAGCGGGATGGCCTTCCCAGATTTTTTTGCCGTTGTGGTCCAAGACGAAGGCGTGCGGGACGCCGCGGGGGTTCGCACCCTTGAGGCTGCCGTGGTTCACGACGGTGACGGACTCATCGCCGCCAGCTTTTTCCCATGCTGCCTTGGTTTTGCCAGCATCTTTGGTCCAGACTTGGTTTGCGACGATGGCGAGCTTGTCTGCACCGTATTCGCCACGGAGCTTCACGATGCCGGGGATTGCACGGATGCATGGTGGGCAGCGGTCGCCCCAGTATTCGAAGACGACGACTCGGCCTTTGAGGTCATCGACTTTGATCTTTGGTCCAAGGACGTGATCGCCAAGGCTAACGCCGTCGAGGGTGACATCAGCGTTGGTTGGGGTGTTGTCTTCGGCTTGGGTGAGGGCGGTTAGGCCTAGCAGCAATGCGACGGCGAACAGCGGGGCGGCGAACTTTGCGATGCGAATCATGGTGGGTCTCCGTTGAGAATTTGGTGGGTGCGACAGAAGAAAAGACGGCACGTTTGCAGTCCTACTACAGCACAACTGGCGATCGGGTTCGATTATTCCGGAGCTCTGCCAACAATTGTGATGCCCAGGCGGTCTGCCGTGGCGATCACTTCTGGCTTGTCGAGCAGGATGACTCGGCCCGCGGTGACGAGCAGGCCCGTGCCGCCGGCCCCAGCGAGGTTTTCGATTGTCTGGACGCCGATGGTGGGCACGTCGAAGCGGGGGTCCTTGCTGGCGGGGGCGCCCTTGGCCAGCAGCCAGCCGGGTTTTCGGCAGAGCTCGCCTGAGCGTTTGATCATCGCGTCGGTGCCTTCGATGGCTTCGACGGCGATGACGTCGGTGCTTTTGATCGCGACGGCCTGGCCGATGTCTAGGTCGTTCATGCGCATCAGGATCGGCCAGGCGATCTCAATGTCGCGCTGCTCGGCCGAGGTCGGCTGACGCGACGTGAGGACGCCCTCTGTTGCGAGGTGTTCGGGGATGAAGCGTGTGGTATCGATAAGCTCGAGCCCGCCTTTCTGTAGCGCGTCAGCAACGCCCGCAAGCATCAACTGACTCCGCCGATCGTGTCGCAAGTCCCAAAGGTACAGCTTGGCCGCCCGCCAGTCGGGCATGTGCTTGAGGCAACCCAGCGGATCATAAAGCAACCGGCTCTTCTCGACCTTGCCGACCATCACGGCTTGGCTCGCGCCGCGCTTCTTTAATTGCCGACACCATCGGCCAAGGTTGAGCACGCCCGACTCGGCGAAGTCGTCGCAGACCTCGCGCAGTGCCGGGTCGTACTGCTGCCATAAGCCGACGCAGGCGACGCGGTGCCCCGCCGCGCGCATCCCCTGCGCTTGAATGAATGGCAACTGGCCTCCGCCAGCGATTAGGCCCATGGTGGGTTTTGGCATGATTGAATGATAAGGGAGATAGCCGGCGGCCTACGGACGCCGGACAAGAGAGCAGTTGGATTTTGGGACAAGCGGCCTGCTTACGCGTCCGGGGCCCGTAGGTCCCCGGCTATTTTCTTCAGTTGATCTCGGATAACAATTGTCGCGCGAGTGCGGCTTCGTCGCCGTGGAGGCGTTGGCTGGCTTCTTGGAGGTGTGGTTTGGCTGCAAGGGGGTTGTTGAGGTAGCGGGCGTTGATGAGGCCGAGCATAAGCTGGGCGTTGCCGCGCTCGTCGTGCTTGGGGTAGGCCTTGAGCAGGCGTTCGTAGGCGATCGCGGCGTGCTTGTGGTCGGCCTGTGCGAAGAGGTGGTTGGCGATGTCGAACTGTTGGCGTTGGCTGAGGGTTTGTTCGCCGTGCTGCTCGGTGAGGGTGACGTAGGTTTTTGCGGCGAGGTCTAGGTCGTGGTTGCCAACGGCTCGGCTGATCTCTTGCCGAAGCGCGATAACTTTTTTGTCTTCCTCGGTCAGCTCCGTTGAGCCGTCTTTGCCGGGGTGGTAGGCCTTGCCTTCCCACGCGTGGTAGCCATCGCTTGAGAGGCGTTTGAACTCGTCGCGTCGCCGCTTGTGCCCCCACATCGTGAAGAGGTCGTAAGGCTCACGCGGCAGCAATCGCGACGCGAGCATGGCTAGAGCGACGACGAATCCGCCGAGGTAGCCCGCGAGGTGCGCGGTGTATGCGGTGTTGCCCACGCCCATTCCCATGAAGAAGATGTCTTTGATGATGTAGAACGCGATGACCCACTTCGCACTGATCTGGATGAACCCGATGATCAGGAAGAAGTAGAGGAACGTGATACGCGTCAGCGGGAAGAGCATGAGGAACGCGCCGGAGACGCCCGCGACCGAGCCGGACGCGCCGAGGACGGGTGCGTTGGAGGTGAGCGTGTGGCCGATCCCCGCGAGGGTGCCCATGGAGAGGTAGAAGAAGAGATAGCCGAATTTGCCCAGGCGGTCTTCCACGGCGTTGCCGAAGACGAATAAGAAGATCATGTTGCCGATGAGGTGCATCGGAGACGCGTGGAGGAACTGGTAGGAGATGAACTGCCAGATCTTCGTGTCTTGGTTCCAGAGCATGAACTCCCATGCGGGGTTGTACTCGTTGGTCTTGAATGCCTGTGCGGTGAAGCCGAAGATGAGGACATTGATCGCGATCAGCGCGTAGTTCACGTACGGCGGGGTTCGTAAAGGCCTATCGCTGCGGATCGGGATAAACATCGGGTAGAAGGATACCCGCTCCATGGCGGGATGGCTGGTAATCTTGGGGTTTGGTCGAAGTGAGCAGCGCTTGAGCCCGGAATAAACCTCCATCACTTCTTGCTAGCCAATGCCCAGCCTACCGATGCACGTTAAGCTAACCGCGATGACCGACCTAGAAATAAATGATGATGACCCGATTGCCGAACGCCCCGTGCCCCAGCGTGAGGAAGCAGAGCAGTTTGCAGTCGCCGCGGCGAAGCTGCTACACGACTACGACTGTGCGGATATCCGTGTGCTCGATGTGCGTGGCGTCAGCCCGCTGACCTATTACCTGGTGATCGCCTCGGGCACCAGCGACCGCATGCTCCGCTCGCTGACCAAGCAGGTCGCGGGCCTAGGCGAGCAGCAAGGCTTCGAACGCTTTGGCGATGATAAGGATGAGGCCGCGACGTGGATGGTCGCCGACTTTGTCGAGGTGATGGTCCACCTATTCGAGCCAGATACCCGCGGGCACTACGATCTGGAGATGCTCTGGGGCGACGCGCCGGAGATCGATTGGAAAACCGCGGGCTGAGCGATGCAGACCTGGCTGATCATCCTCGCCGCCGACCTGTTGTTGATGAGCGTGGTCACACTGTGCTTCTACGCATGGGACAAACGCCAGGCCCGCAAGCGTGGTTGGCGGATCCCCGAAAAACGCCTGCATGTTCTATCACTGCTCGGCGGCTGGCCCGGTGCATTGCTCGGCCAACGCTGGCTTCGGCATAAATCCATCAAGTCCAAGTTCCGCGTTGTCTTTTGGCTGACGGTTGTCGGACACGTCGGCGTTGCATTGGCAATCACGTATCTGGTTTGGAATAGTAGAAAATAGCCGTGACGCTACGCGTCGCCGGTTGGGTTCTTTTTTCATCGTCGAACCAGCGACGCGTAGCGTCGTGGCTATTCTTTACCCAACACCCAACACCCAACACCCAACACCCAACACCCAACACCCAACACCCAACACCTATGCATAACTGTCCCACCGTCCCGCACGATGATCCCTACGAGCCCGATGACTCATCTGAGCAGGCTGCTCAGCAGTTTTATGAC
>JBGCDC010000456.1:0-2134 GCA_045105055.1 Phycisphaeraceae bacterium
GGCGCGGGCTACCAACTCGCACAACTCATCCACACTCCTGCCAACCTCCTCGCAGTCGGGCCCATCGCCACCGATCAACCCTATGGCGGATACCTGTACGGCGGCGTGTTTTGGCAACGCGAAGGTGAGTACGACGGACGCGAAGACTTCTCGGTGCTCGACCACTTTGAGTTCAACGTCGGCGTTGTCGGCGAGGAGTCGATTGCCGAGGACATCCAAGACTATGTGCATACGAACCTTAAGGGCGACGATCCGCGGGGCTGGGACAACCAGCTCGCCAACGAAGTAACCGGGCAGCTTTATGTGCGTCGCAAATGGCGGAAAGACTTGGGCAAGTTGGAGTCGGCTCTCTTTGGCGACTTGGATATGCAGGTGATCCCGCAGGCCGGCGTCGCGCTGGGTACGGTCCATCGCCACGGCGAGGCGGCGGTCACCTTCCGTATCGGCCAGCAACTCCCTGATGATTTCGGCCCCGGCCGGATCAACGATCTGCAATCGGTGACCGGCGACGCCTATAAAAATAAAGGCTGGTCGTGGTACGTCTATGGCCGAGCGGGTGGCCGAGCGGTCGAGCACGACCTCTTCCTTGACGGCTCAAACTACGATCGATCACTCAGCGTTGATAAGAATCCACTCGTCGGCGAAGTGCAAGGCGGCTTCGCGGTGAGCTACCGGCCGAATATTAACCACCGCTTCGACCTGGCCTGGGGCCTAACCATCACGACCGACACCTTCGACGCCCCGGGCGCCTCCGGCACCAACTCCTACGGCACGGTCGTGTTCTCGTGGGTCAAGAGCTTCTGAGAAAGTAATGCGACCGATGCACGAGCAACCTTCCTTAATACGCGGTTTCTTCAACAAGCTATTAGTGCTTGCGGGTTGCCTCGTTGCTTGCGTATCTGCATCCGCAACGGTTGCGATGGCTGAGGGTGTTGATGAAGACCCTCGGCCTAATGTCCTTTTTATCGCGGTCGATGATCTAAACGACTGGGTCGGCTACCTCGGCGGCCATCCACAAAGCCAGACACCCAATATCGATGCGCTCGCGAAGCAAGGCTTTGCGTTCAAGTATGCGTACTGCCCGGCACCGGCGTGCGGACCGTCGCGCACCGCGTTGATGTACGGCATCGCGCCGCATAAGAGCGGGTCCTACGGCCACCACGCCAGCTACAGCCCCGCGAATCTATTGGACCCGTCAAGGCTGCCGATGAATCTCGCCTTCCAGAACAACGGCTACTACACCGCGGGCTGCGGCAAGATTTTTCACTACCCCGAGCCGCGCGGCTGGGACGTCTACCAACGCGGCTTCGGCGGTAAGCGAGCAGAGAAAGTCGAAGCGCCAGGCCCCGGCGTCCGTATTAAGACCGGCATCATCGACACCGATAACGACAGCGAAACCGGCGAGGGGAAAGCCGCGGACTGGGCCATCGCGCAGATCAAGCAGGATCGCGACAAACCTTTTTTCATCGCGATGGGTCTGTATCAGCCGCACGAGCCATGGGTCGCGCCTAAGAAGTATTTCGATCAGCATCCTTTGAACGACGTGGCGCTACCGCGTGTGCCCAAAGATGATTTGGATGATGTGCCTAGAGCGGGGCGGGTCTTTGCGCGGTCGCTGGTCGGCTTTCGGCACTGGGACGACCACGCGGAAATCACCGCAGTCGACGGCGCTTGGCAAAAACTTGTGCAAGGCTACCTCGCCGCGTCATCGTTTTCCGATAGCAATGTCGGGCGGGTGCTTGATGTGCTGGCCCAGAGTGAGCACGCGGACAACACCATCATCGTGTTGTGGGGCGATCACGGCTGGCACCTTGGCGAAAAGGAAGCCTGGCGGAAGATGACGCTGTGGGAACGTGGGACGCGCACGCCTTTGATCATCAAGCTGCCGGGGCAGCAGACGAGCAAGCTGATCGATGAGCCGGTGAGCCTGCAAGATCTATATCCAACACTGGCAGATTTGTGCGGCCTGAAAGTCGAGCAGCCACTCGACGGCGACAGCCTCGCGCCACTCATGCAAACGGACGCACCGGATTGGGATCGCCCTGTGATCATGTCGCACGGCCCGGGCAACTTTGCGGTGCGCCACGATCGCTGGCGGCTGATTAAATACGCCGACGGCAGCGAAGAACTCTAC
>JBGCDC010000457.1:0-10455 GCA_045105055.1 Phycisphaeraceae bacterium
CTGCTACCACGTGATCAATCGCGGTGTGGGGCGGATGCAACTCTTTGATGATGAGGCGGATTACCTCGCATTCGTGAGGGTGCTGGGGGAGGGTCTTTCGAAGTACCCCGATGCTCGGCTTCTTTCTTATTGTGTGATGCCCAACCACTGGCACTTGGTGTTCTGGCCTAGGCGTGGGTCGGATCGCGTGCTGTCAGAGTTGATGCGGTGGGTAGGGACGACGCATGTTCGGCGTTGGCACGAGCACCGGCATACAGCGGGGACCGGGCCGATCTATCAAGGGCGGTTTAAGAGCTTTCCGATCCAGGCGGACGAGCACCTGCTCACGGCGTGTCGTTATGTTGAGCGGAATGCGTTGCGTGCGGGGCTGGTGGCGAAGGCGGAGGACTGGCGTTGGGGGAGTTTGTGGTTGCGGAGGCAAGGCGCAAGGCAAAGGGTACAGTCCCCGGAAAGGCATGGGGATAGTCCCCTAGAGGCTAATTTGCTGACGGAGGAGGAACTGGTGCTTAAGGGGCTATTGGATGATGGGCCTGTGGGTCGGCCTAGGAACTGGGTGTCCTTGGTGAACAAGCCGCAGAGCCAGGCGGAGGTGGAGGCGTTAGCGGTGAGTATTGCCAAGGGTCGGCCGTATGGCGCGTCGGGTTGGGTGAACCGGACGGCGGGGAAGCAGGGGATTTCGCTGAGGGGGCGGGGTCGGCCGGGTAAGAAAAGAGGGTAGGTACATTTCTTTTGGGTTTTGGCCGGCGGGTTGATTTGGTGGTTTTAACGCGGCAAGCCGCGGCGCTTCATTTGATAGCGTTGTCTATCTCTTCGCTTTTTGATGTGTTATCTCACTCACCCTGGGACGACGATGGCGGACCAGTTGGCGGAGGTTTTGCCGGGGGGGAGGGGGGTTGCGATGAGGAGGTCTAGCCAGTGGTCTTCGCGGATGTAGAGGTTTTCTTCTTTGAGGAGGAAGCTGGCTAGGGCGTTGCCGTCGTCGTCGGTGGCGTGGATGAGGATGGTGACGCTGCGGAGGGTTTTGTCGCCGGTGTGTTTGACGCTGATGCGTAGGGCGGAGGATGGGCCTAGGTTGGCGGGGTGGAGGCGGACGTCTTTTAGGGTGTTTGGCTTGTCGGCCCACTCTTGGACGGTGACCGCGGCGCGGACGCCACGGGAGCGTTTCCAGTATCGGGTGGGGATGGTGAGTGCGTAGGGTTGTTTTGAGCGTGGGCCGACCATGACGAGGGGGGCGTAGGTTTCTGCGAAGACGTTGCCCGTGGAGTCGAGGAGCATGAGGTGCAGCTCGCCACGCATGACGGTTTGCTCGCCGTTGTTTGATAGGGTGCTGGAGAGGAGGGTGCTGCCATCGGGCAGCGGGGCGGCGACGATCTGGTCGAGTTCGACGTTGCTGACGCCCGCGGCATCGGCCGAGCCGCGCGGGGGGTTCATGACGTACCAGCCCTCGTGGGTCAGCGGGGATGCGGGGGTGAGTACCGTCGCGATATCCGCAGGCGGGTCGGCTTGATTCGTAGCAAGCCAAGGCGCGACGAACTTGATGTCGGGGTTGCGCTCGGGCTGGTTGGGGTCGTTGAAGGGCTCGACTTCATTGGGGTCGGTTGGGTCTTCTGTTTCGTCGGGTGGGGTCTGATCGTTGGGGTCGATGTTTGGCGTCGTGATAGTGCTTGGCGGCTTGACGTTGTCGTCTTCGACAGCGACATCGGGCGGATCTGAGCCGACGACTTGGAGGATGATGACCACGATGGCGATCAGCGCGAAGGCGCTTCCGCCCATGGCGATGTACATCTGATTGCGTTTTTTACGCTTGAGCGCTTGGGCTCGGGCTCTTGCGCTGCTGAGCGCGGGCTGGCTTTTCTTTGAGGACTTTGATGAGGCGGTTTTGCCGGAGGGTAGTGCGGCGGCGTCGCGGCTTGCCTTGCCTTGGACAGCGGAGGAGACGTCGGTCGCTTCGTTGGCGGCTTGGTTGTCGGAGAACCGCATGAGCTCGGATAGGCCGGAGAGGCCTACGACGTTGCCGTCGTCGTCGATCGAGACCGGGGGGAGCTCGTCGGGATCGATGTCGACGCTGTCGCTTCGGAGGATGCTGTCGGATTCGTCGAGCGTGCGTGGTCCGCTGTGGACTTCGCGGAGAACGTAGGCGGACTTGATGCGGTATTTGTTTTCACATGCCGTGCAGCGAACCACGGCACCGCTGCGCACAAAGGGCGATTCCGTGACGTCTTGACATGATGGGCAGGTAAGGTGATACACGTGTGAGCTATTGTAATGTGGGCCGAAGCATTGGGTAGACGCAGAAAAGTAGGAAAGCAGAAAAGCGAAAAATCAGATCACGATTCGGCCTTGGGCGTTTTCATGTTCTGCTTTTCTGCTTTTATATTTTTCTGGATCTCGTGATGATGAATTGCTCATCTAGTCACTTGGGGATAAGCTTGGCGTGTAACCCACAGGTGCCTTTGGTTTGGGTCAGCCGCCTAAGCTGAGGGTGAAAAGGGAAGTGAGGTGACCGAGCGGGTCTTCTTCGTCTGAATGAATCAGGCGTGTTGAATGGCTTGCCTTAGCTCGGGATTCCTCCGCGGACGCGCCGCCGTAAGGGGCACGCGCCGGATCGATATGGCCACTGATTCGCCTGCAATGGGCGTGATTGGGAAGGCAGATCTGGTGCTATAGCCCCGAAGCCGGAAGACCTGCCTGCATGCCTAGATGTTCTAGGTTTGGGAAGCCAAAGTGGTCGATCGCAAATCGACCCGGTACGGCCCCCGCGTTTTTGGGGCCTGGAGATTTGATTATGTTTGGTTCTGTTTTGTTACGTAGCCGCGCGCTCGTTCTGTCCGCGTCGGCTGGTACTGTTGGTTTGAGTGGCGCGAGCCATGCACTAACGCTTGATGATGTCACGATCTGGACGGGTGATGAAAGTGCGGCCAGCCGCGCGGGTCTGGTCATCGACTGGGCTGATGGTAAATCTCCCGTCGCCTACGGCTACCGCTTCGATGGAGCCGCGACCGGCGAGGACATGCTCCGAGCCATCGCAACGGATCGCTCCGAGTTGTATATGAAGACCGGCGCATTCGCCTTAGGCACCTTCACCGGGCGGGCGACCTTCGGGATCGGGCTGGACCGCGACGCTGACGGCTTTGCGATTTCTGACGCCACCGTCTTCACTGCGGGCATCGCGGAAACCACCGACGACAATGCCGATGGTGCCGTCTCGACGGACCTCGATGACAGCTATGCCGAGGGCTGGCTCACAGCAGGGTTCTGGGGCTACTACGTCTCCGATGGTGCGAGTGAATGGGATTTTGCTTCGACCGGTTTCACGGATCGATTCTTACAAGATGGCGACTGGGACGGCTTCGCGTATCAGCCGAGCTTTAGCGGCGGGGTCCCGTCCCTCAGTGTCCCCGAGCCTAGCAGCGCACTGCTACTTGGGTTGGCTGGCCTTGCGATGATTCGTCGTCGACGCAACACCTGACTTAAGCCTTCGTTTTCTTTATCACTGGGCGTCGCTTCACGGCGTCGCTCAGCTTTTCATCATGCGTCGATGCAAGACTTTACAACTCGGCTTCACGCTCATCGAGCTGCTCGTGGTCATCTCGATCATCGGTTTGTTGATCGCGCTGTTGTTGCCAGCGCTCGGTAGCGCGCGAGCTTCGGCGCGCACTTCCGCTTGCCTGAGTAATCAAAGGCAGACCGCGACCGCGCTCATCAACTACACCACCGAGAATGACGGCGGCCTTATGCACTACGCCACCCGCGAGCACAACGGCGTCCAATGGTGGTTCGGCTATGAACAAGGCGGCCCAGGCGGCGGCGAAAACCGACCCCTCGATCAAACCCAAGGCCCACTCGCCGACTACCTCGGCGACAACATCCTCGAAGCACTCGCCTGCCCCGACTTCCCCATCAACGACCCTGGCTACACGCCCAAGTTCGCCAACCGCTCGGCACACTTCGGCTACAACGGCGGGCTCGTTTGGCCCTTCCCCATCGGCAAAACACCTCGGCGTATCGACGAAGTCGCGCAGCCGTCCAACGTCTTTGCCTTCACCGATGCGGTGCATCAAGATTTTTCGATCAACACGTTTTACGAGCCGCACACCGTCTCGTATCGCCGACCCGGCAAGACCACAGGCGCCGCGCACTACCGCCATAGCGATAAGGCCAACACCGCTTTTTTAGATGGCCACGCCGAGGCGTTGAGCGTCCCCGAAGGCGAAACGATCTGGACCACAATCGCAAACGCACCGGTCGCCAATCTCGACACATCCGACGGCACCGGCAGCCGCTACGGCTTCGATACGTGGACGAAGTGATGCGAGGTTTTATAGCACCAGGCGGAAGCCAGGTGCCGTGATAGACGAATCACCACGGCAATCAATTTTTAGTAGACACTTTATACCCCCCGGCACCGGGCTTCCGCCAGGTGCTATGGAGGCGGATGGAATACATCCCGCCGCGAATCCGTTCTATCCATGCAACACCTTTTCACCCCGCTACAATCTTCCCACTATGACTGATACCAAAGACCTGCCTACCGAAAAAGTTGTCATCATTGGTTCTGGCCCTGCGGGCTGGACCGCCGCGATCTACGCCGCGCGTGCCTCGCTTGATCCGCTGGTCTTTGCCGGCCGATCCCAGGGCACCCTCCTCGCGGGCGGGCAGCTCATGCTCACCACCGAAGTCGAGAACTACCCCGGCTACCCCGACGGCATTACCGGCCCGGAGATGATGCAGAAGTTCTTTGAACAAGCCGCACGTTTCGACACCCGTGTCGTCACCGACGAAGGCCCGATCGCGGGCAAAGACATCTCCGGCAAATTGTTCTCCATCTTCCAGGATGTGAAGTCTGTCGATCTATCCAAACGGCCGTTCCACATCGTGGGGGACGGCGGCTACGAAGTCCTCGCCGAGTCCGTCATCATCGCGACCGGCGCGTCGGCCAAGTGGCTGGGCCTAGAAAATGAAGAACGCCTGGCCAAGTCCGGCGGCGGCGTCAGCGCCTGTGCGGTGTGCGACGGCGCGCTGCCGATGTTCCGTGATGCTCAGGTCGGCGTCGTCGGCGCGGGCGATACCGCGGTCGAAGAGGCGATGTACCTGACCAAGTTCGCGAGCACGGTGCACATGATCGTCCGACGCGACGAGATGCGTGCCAGCAAGGTGATGCAAGAACGTGCCTTGGCCAGCGACAAGATCAAGATGCACTGGAACACCGAAGTGACGGATGTGTTGGGCGACGACAAGATCACCGGCGTCGCACTCATCAACAACAAAACCAACGAAGCGTCCGAGCTCGCGCTCGGCGGCCTGTTCATGGCCATCGGCCACACGCCGATCACTCAGTTCCTCGACGGCCAATTGAAGATGGACGAAACGGGCTACCTCGTTTTGCCAGACTCGGGCCGATCGATGACCGAGATCGAAGGCGTCTTCGCCGCAGGTGATGTGTCGGACCATATCTACCGCCAAGCGGTGACCGCCGCGGGTATGGGCTGCAAAGCCGCGATCGACGCAGAGCGCTGGCTGGGCGATCAAGGCGTTCACTAATTTGTCGCGTAGGTTGGGTGAAGGCTTTGCGCAACGCACCGAGAATAACCCGTGATGTTGTCATGGTGGGTTACGCAAAGCTTGACATTCAAGACAGTCGCTACACCAAATTTTCACCTGATCTGCGAGGTCATGAGCGCGATGTAGTCTTCGATCATGGTGTCCGCGTCGAGCGGTTGTTGGCTTGGCTTAAGGCGGATGCCGGGGTATGAGATTTGGCCGACTGGTGTGTTGTTTAGTACAGGGCTGAATTTTTCGCCGGGCTGGGACTTGGTGGGCTTAAGCAGCAGTGCATAAGGTCCGCGCATCATCTCGATCAACCCCTGCCGAAGGTATTGCGCGACGAGCTCGCGACGTTGCTTCGCCAACTCGTCTTCATCTTGAATGACATCGATATGTAGTGACCGCCACTTCGCTTCGGGGAAGTCTTCTTGCGTGACTTGTTGGATGAGATCTATCGCGGGCCAATTACGATCTGCTATTGGTGATTGCGTGTCGATAGTGGTGAGCTGTTCTTGAACACGCGTGAGGTAGGCCCCGATGATCAGGGTGTGAACGCGCTTGAGCACGGCCGAGTCGATCTGCTGGTTTGGATCAAAGAGTTCTGGCGGAACCGCAAGCTGGATCATGCTCGGCGGGGTGATCCGCTGCCGCATCTCTCGGCCTTGATATAGATCACTGAACGGGATCTCGTACCCCGAAAACAACTCAATGATGGACGACTGATTCCGGTCTAAATCGTATCGCTCGCGATATGCATCCGTAGGCGTCAGCACGGTAAAGCGAATGAACCAGTTGTTCTCTTCATACTTCTTTCGCCAGTTCAAACGCAGGCCCGCGCCGATGCCTAGCGATTCGTAATAGCTCGCGCCTGTCGACTCGGCACGGTTAAACAAGAAAGGCCGTAGCTCAGCCACACGCGGGAACGTCGTATCGAACTCGAACTGATACAGATAGCCAAGCTCGACATCGCCGATGGTCGCATCTAGTTTTTCATTTTCACTTAGGCCGGAGACGCCGACGGTGATTCGGCCCAGCGCGGTCTCGGTCTCGAGCCGTTGGTCCTCTTGGAATCGCGTGTCTAGGCCGGGCTCTTCACGAAGGTCTTGCGCGTGAGCAGATTCAATCGCTGAAACCAAACAAATTAAGATCAGGCAATTACGCATTGAGACGAATTACTTTCCGCATCGCGAGAAACGTGCTCGTCAAGTCAATCGCAAATCAATTTTATCACACGAACGAGCCAATCTTAGCCTTCGATTCGGTATAAATCGCCGCAGCTTCGTACAGGCCGTCAAGGATTCGCTGAAGCTATAAAATGATTTTACCTGCTTAATTTCTTTCAAACCTGCTCTATCATGTTTGGATGACGAAGCGTCTTCAGGGTGAACTCGCGACCGAACTGAACCGTACTAAGCTGACTAAGAACGATCTTATTGGAGTTACACATGCGTTTTGTTTTATCTTTTAGTCTTTGCCTCATCTTTGCGATCCCCGCCTTTGCTGGCGAGCCGGAGTACCTCAACGATCGTGCGATCCGTGGTGCGATTGAACGTCAGGGCCAGGCACTTTCTGCCGCGGGTAAGACCGTCGAGAACGCGACACTTCAGGAACAGGTAGGCAAAGACTTTGCCTACAACGCCGAGCCGCCTGCCGCGTTTACGCTGTGCAACGAGGGCAAGGATCTGTATGACAACGTTGACGACGGCGTGCTCGTCATCTCACGTCTGTACCTCTGCGGCAAGTGCGACAAGCTGCACGCGAACAACGCCTCGGGCTTTGTGATTTCTAAAGACGGCCTGGCGGTCACCAACCACCACGTCATGGAGAACACCGACGAGAAGACGCAGACCTTCGTCGCGATGACCCGCAGCGGCAAGGTGTACCCGATCGTTGAAGTCCTCGCCGCCAGCGACAAGCATGACCTCGCGTTGATCAGGCTCGACGTTGGCGATGCTGAACTCAGCCCCGTCCCCATCGCGCGTGATGCAGAGGTCGGCGAGGATGTCCACGTCGTCTCACACCCCAAGGGCCGGTTCTACGAATACAGCAAAGGCCACATCGGCCGATTCCTCATCAGCCCACGCAACAAAAATACCAAACGCATCAGCGTCACCAGCCACTACGGCGGCGGCTCCTCTGGCGGCCCCATCTTCAATGACCGCGGGCAAGTCGTCGCCGTCGTCAGCGAAGCCGAAGTCGTCCCCGACCGAAAAATCGTCTTCTACGACGCCGTCCCCTACTCCGCGATCCTCGATTTGTTCGAGCCGAAGAAGCAGGCGCGGGAGTAGATTGGCCTGAATGTCGTTGCGTAGTTGGGTGCCGCACTGCGTGCCGTACGACGCGGTGTGTGAACAACTCTCGATAGGTCTAATGCAGTTCCCACACAGCGGCCTACCGGCACGCGATGTGGCACCCCGCAACCCCCACTGCTACCCGTCACCCAACACCCTCCGGGTCATGTGTTCGCTGTACGGGCTGATCTTCCAGTGCCCCGGGCTCCAGCCCATGAGGAACCGCTGAAAATCCGCCCAGGCGTAGGGGTACAGGCGTCGCCAATCTGCTTCGAGGGCGCGTGTGTTGATCGGGATCGCACGGTTGCTTAGCGCGGTGTTCAGTGCGGTGAAGTAGGTGTCGAGTAGTTGCGCTTCTTGATCAAAGCACGCCTTGGCATCCAGACACCCGCCGACGAGGTAGGCCAGGTCTTTCATCCCGCAGCCCGCGCCGACGTATTGGAAATCCACTGCCGCAACCGCCGTGGCTCCCCGGGTCTTTGTGTCTGTTGAGAAACAGAAGTTCGCGAGCTTCGCGTCGCCGTGCACGAGGGTTTGGAACGGGCTCGCGTCGAGGGCCGCGTCGATGCGCTTGGCTGCGCTTTTGAGCGGCCCGTCTTGCATCGCCGCGTACTCGTCCGGCCGAGTGTCCAAGTGCCAGTACGTCCCCTTGTCCCAAAGCCCGTCAGGCCGATCGCCCAAAAACGTCGCATGAAACGCGGCCAACCATTCGATACATGCGTTGAGCGCTTGCCCGGTCGCGTGCGTCAACCGTCGGCCGAAACCGCTCGCATCCAAATCCTCAAGCATCAGCAGCCGTTCGTCGACCCACTCGGCCTGCCCGCCGTACCCCGGCACCCGACACGCTGCCGGGCACCGCTCGCTGTACTCCGCATACCACCGCGTCTCGACCTCGTACGAACGAACCTTCCGCTGAGTCGACCGGTCCGTGTTCCACCCGCGCGGATGATCGATCCGCGAAGGCATCTTCACATGCTTCATCACCGCCCCCGACCCCGGAACCTTCCCTGTATCACCCCCAACCCACCGCACCTTCGCGACCTGCCCGCAGTCGCTCCACAGGCTCTGGATCGTCTGCAACTCAACCACCGCCGAAGCGCCCACGATCCGGCAGATGTGTTGTTGAAGTTGTTGATCCATCACTCACAAATCCTACGCCGACAAATCGCTCGACAGCATACACACGTCGAGTGCCCGAGGATGAAACCGTAAGTGCCCGGCAGTCCTATTGCTTCGGATCAAGGAGTCGGCTGCGTATCGCCTCCGCCTCTTTTTGGGAAGCTGCGCCGATCCGCAAGGTACCCGTAGTAATCAGATTCTCGATGGCGTAGCTAGCGACGACATTGCCGTCACGGACGAGAACGAGCGACTGGACATATGTCAGACTCGGTTTGTCGTCCGACTGATTCAGTCCTGCTGCGGAGGCGAGGTTATTACAGGCGGCCTTGGAAACCTCGACCTCAAGCACGAACCGATCGCCCTCAGGCCGTATCCGCACCGCCGGGAAATCAGTTGCAGTGAGCATGGGGGCGTGAGAGACATAAGCGACGTTGCCGCGCATGGGCTGGTGGGTAAAGTCGAGTTTGGTGGGGCTCTGCGTAAGCCTCATAATTGGGCTCCCAACAACATTGCTGGGCTTGGGATTAGCAGCAGCGGCCACCTCGTGGGACTGCGACATCGGGAGCATCATTGCGCCGCTGTACGCCGGGTCGATGGTTGCGTGGAACGCTGTCTTGCCGCCGAAGAGCTTTTCCTTGTACTTATCTATCGTCATCGCTTCTGAAGGCTCAGCGTTATGATCCGCTGCCCCGCTATCGGTGGGATTGGGTTGCGAGGTGCAGCCCACAAGGATCATTAAGGATCCAACAGCCAAGCCCGCGCTTAGGTTCGGCATCGCGTACGGCCAGATATTTTTCATAGTTGCTTTCCCTGTTGGCCTAGCGATTCATTCGCCGTGTTTGTACGACCCGAATAAACCATCGACTAAAAAGTCATAGCGATGGTACTTAGTCTTACGAATGGCTCTTTAAGCCGGTTCAACTCTACTTTGATATCGATTGGTCTAAAGCAACCTGCTCCGGGGGCGCAAAGCCTCAACCCCGGCCAACCTCCCGTTCTCTTAGGCTCAGTGGCATACAGAATGAAAGGGTGTCATTAAGCTAAAGTCTGTAAAGACGCTACAGCGTTTACGCAGCAGGGTCCAAGTGAATCACACCGGGTTCGCCATGGTTGAGCGGTGGCCTGAGTACAAAACAAAGGATGGCGTTGATGTCTTTTCAGCTAGTGAGTCGTAAGGTTGTTCGTTTGTTTGTTGCGTTCCTGGTGACCGGCCTTGCTTGGTTGGTTACATCCGGGACGTTGGCAGAAGTCGACGTCCGTGGGCCTATTTTGACCTGGCATGATGATCCGACGACAGAGGTGACGGTCACATGGCTTGAGTTGGGGGACAAGGTGCTAGACATCGGCGGTGCATCCGACGCCAATCAGTGGTGGGAGGGCGAAGCCGTGTTTGGTTACGGCAAACTAAAAAATAAGACATAAGTCAATAAGGACACGACAACCCCCAAGATCTACACACGCATCGCGTTTGATTTGCCAGAGAAACCGAAAGAAGAAAAAG
>JBGCDC010000458.1:0-5790 GCA_045105055.1 Phycisphaeraceae bacterium
GCTCAAAGCCGTCTGCGGGCGCAGCGAAGACAAGGCCAAAGAATTCGCGGGCCAGTGGCAGTACGAATCAGTCGAGACCGATTGGAAAGCCCTGATCGCACGAGACGACATCGACGCGATCGATATCTGTACGCCTAACGATACGCACGCCGAGATCGCGATCGCCGCGGCCCAAGCGGGCAAGATGGTGCTTTGCGAAAAGCCGATCGCTCGTGACGTCGAAGAGTCGATCCCGATGGTCGACGCGATCGAGAAGGCCGGCGTCGCTAATACCGTCTGGTACAACTACCGCCGCGCACCCGCGGTGAGCCTCGCTAAGAAGTTGATCGACGAAGGCCGGCTCGGCAGGATCTTCCACTACCGCGCCAACTTCCTGCAGGACTGGACGATCGATGCGGACCTGCCCCAAGGCGGCGCAGCGCTCTGGCGTCTGGACGCAAAGGCCGCAGGCTCGGGCGTCACCGGCGACCTGCTCGCCCACTGCATCGACACCGCGATGTGGCTCAACGGCGGAATCGACGAGGTCTCCGCCATGACCGAGACCTTTATCAAAGAACGCGTCCACACCGCCACCGGCGAAAAGCAAGCCGTCACCATCGACGACGCCTGCCTCTTCCACTGCCGCTTCGGCAACGGCTCGCTCGGCCTCTTCGAATCTACCCGATACGCCCGCGGCCACAAGGCCCTCTACACCCTGGAAATCAACGGCGAAAAGGCCTCCATCAAGTGGGACCTCCACGACCTGCACCGCCTGGAATACTTCGACCACAGCGACGACTCGCTCATCCGCGGTTGGCACGACATCCACTGCACCGACGGCGACATGCCTTACATGGACAAGTGGTGGGTGCCCGGCCTGCAGATCGGCTACGAGCACACCTTCGTACACCAGGTCGCCGACTTCCTCGCGGCCGTCGAAGCGGGCGAACCCTGCCGACCAACTTTCCGCGACGCGCTGGAAACCACCAAGGTCTGCGACGCGGTCCTCAAGTCCGCCGCCGAGCGAAGCTGGCAAGACACCGGCGTTGACTGGCAAGGAAGTTGAAGCCGTACAAAGTATGATTGTCTTAAAAGTGGGGCAGACATTCCTGTCTGCCTCATGCCAAAGGCATGAATGATCAAGAGCCCAAACTGAATAAGTCGCGTCGTCGGCTCCCGCACTGGGAACGAAACGGCGCGACTTATTTCGTGACCTTCAGGTTGCTTAAAGGTGTCCTTAGCAATACCGAACGCAAAATCGTGATCGATCACCTGCGTGTAGGCGATGGTGTTTTTTACACTTTAGACATCGCGGTTGTGATGCCTGATCACTGTCATCTCTTGGTGAGGCCGAAGCCCAACTATGAGCTTTCTCGCGTCATGAGAGGAATCAAAGGTGTGTCAGCAAATTTAATCAATCAATCGCGGCAAAGTAAGGGCTCGATCTGGCAAGATGAATCTCAAGACCGCATCATGCGAAATGAAAAAGAGGCGATCCAAAAAGCACGCTATATCTTTGAGAACCCCGTGCGTGCAAGATTAGTAGATAACCCGCTTGAATATCCGTTCCATCTTTCTTCGATCTAAATCTTTTCGATTCTGGCTATGCCAGAAGGCAGACAAGAATGTCTGCCCCACTTTTTAGTTTAACGCGTTTAGCGGATCTCCCCGCTACACTGCCTCGCCCATGCCAGATAACGCTTTAGTCCTTGGCATCCTTCTCGGTCTTGGTAGTGCGCTCGCTTCGTCGCTGGCTTACCTCGCGTCCCGGCGGTTTACGGTGCGCCACGCTGGGCACGAACAGGCCGAGCCACAATGGCGCGGGCCACTTCGGCTCATGGTCACGGCACACCTCTACCTCGCCGTCGCTTGCGGGATTGCTTACTTCTTTCTTTTACCCCGTAGCGCTGAAGCGCAGCCCGCTGACTGGTCGTGGGCGATCACGACGAGCATCTTCGTAGCGCTGTTCTATCTCACCGGCAATACGCTCTTGTTCTTCGCGCTCCGTCGATCCGAAGCGTCGCGGATCGCCCCGCTGCTGGGCATGAAGATCGTGCTGCTTGCACTGATCACGCACTTCTTCCTCGGCATCGAGCTATTGCCGCAACAATGGCTGGCCGTCGCATTAGCGACACTTGCTGCGCTGATGCTCGGGTCCACCGGCGGGCGATTGCCGTGGGCCGTCGTACTATTCGCCTTGGGTGCGTGCGCGGGATTCGTCGGCTCGGACATCTTCATCGGACAGATGGTTCCCGCCTGGCTGCCCACTGGCCTAGTCATCGATGACGCGACCAAACAACAACGCATCCAAGCCGCGATGACGGGCATGTCGCTCGTCTACGTCTGGTGCGGCGCGATCGCGTTCGTGCTTCTGCCGCTGGCCAAGCCGTGGCAAAAACAACACTGGACCGGCTCGGCACCGTACGCGGGCCTCTGGTTCATCGCGATGATCTGCCTGTTCAGCGCCTTCTCGCTCATCACCCTGATCCTTGTCAACATCCTCCAAGCAACGCGCGGCCTGATGTCGATCCTCATCGGCGTCGCCGTCATGAAACTCGGCCACCACCACATCGAATCACACGCCTCACTGAAAGTCGTCATCCAGCGCTGCATCGCCGCGGCATTGATGGTCGGCGCGATCGCGCTGTATGTCACGGCGAAAGCCAGCTAAGCATCGAGCGATTCCTCTGACCGCGCAAGCTCTTCACCACATGCGGGACAGGCTGAGGTATCAATCTCTCGCAGATCGCTAAAGCAGATAAGACAAATATTAGGGCGTCTTTTTCGCTCTCGTAAATATTGCGATAGGTATCGCCGCTTCTGCTTCCTGATGCGTCGCCGATTGAACCACTCCGCCACAAATACGACGGACACTAGGAGTAGCATCTTCGTTGATAACGAAAATGGTAGCCATGCTAGGACGAGATATACGAGCAGACTAATTGCGCCGGGGATTGACAGATCAAAAAGCCTGCGAAGCCCCGTAACTTTTGCTTTGTGTCGATCTTCATGGAGAAACTGCAATAAATCCATTTGCTCGCTTGCAGGGACAACCCCATCCATCGCGGCGTGGATCACGGAAGATACTTCGTTTTCGATAAAGAAGATTTCTTTGTTCAACACCTACTCCTCATTCGGTGCTCGTTTGCAGCGATGCGAGAGATTCGCCGCATTCCGGGCAGTTATTGCCAGCGGAACCTCTGAGATCGTACTTGCATTTCAAGCAATGGTTCGGGCGTATACCACTCTCGAATAAAAGCTGGGTAAAGATATTTTCTGTACGTTTATGGTGCAAAACGTTATCGATCACCGCGATTATAAAGATCCCGGCCAACGCACCAAACCCAACCATATCGCTATCAGAAAATCTTCTTGATACTACGACACCAACAGTCGTCGTGGCGATGAGTACAAAGGCAAAAAGAATATTGACCTGTCCGCGTTTCCTAGATTTTTTGCAAGCAAGATCGATCAAGTCTTCGATCGCTTGCTGAGATAACTTACCTTGCGCCGCTGCACGAAGGTCCACGTAATCGCTGGGGGAGCGATAAAACCAACTCACGGCGTCAATGCCCGGATCAATACGCCCGGCGTACCAAGCGCATCGCGATAGCGCGTGGCACTTTGGTAGCTGGTGAATTGGCCGACGTGGACGAAGGTGATGGTTTCGCCGGTGGGGGATTGGCCGTTGACGAGGCGGGGTAGGCCCAGCCGCATATCGCGGGACTGAGCTGCGATCGACTCGGCCAAGTTACGTGCGCTGTCACGATCGAGGAACGCGCCGAGCTGAAGCGTCCAGCCGGTGACGTTGACTTGCTGATCGATTTGCATCTTGAACGCCGCGTCACGGGTCAGGCCGCGTGCGAGGACGAGGGTGGTGCGCGCCTGACTCCATTGGCCGAGCTTTTGTTGCGCGATGCCTGCGTAGAAGTAGGCGCGGGCTTTACGTTCGCCGTCGAGGCGTTCAGCGGCCCAGAGCAGCTCGCGCTGCGCCTCGGCGTATCGCTCTTGCTGCGAATAGACGAGCCCGAGCGCGTCCGCCGCATCGGTGGCGAGCGATGGGTCGGGCGAGGCCTTGGCCTTGTTGAGCATCTTGTCGGCGTTACGCAACTGACCAAGCGTCTGCGCAGAAAGTCCAGCGAGGTACGCCGCCTCGTAGCGGTCGTCTCGGTAGCGGTCCCATGCGATTGGCCGACCCTTGTCGTAGGCACCTTGGTAGTCGCCTTGGTTGTAAGCGACGGTGACCTCTTCGATCGTGATCGTCGAGCCCATGTCGACGTAGGTGTCTTCGAGGTACGTGCCCTTGAGGGCGGAGTTCTGGCAGCCCGTCAAAACGAGGACGGCGGGCAAAACAAAGAGTAGGGCGATAGCGAGCTTTTTCATGGCGGAATCCTTGTGGCTTGAGCAATAGTTTAGAGGATGACGCCGGGCGATGGTGAAGGGTTATACGCAAGTCCAGGCCTCGGCCTAGCTGCAAGACTCGCACGCCCCCCAGCACAGCTATCATGACCGACTATGGCACTACTGAGATCGATCTTTAAACAGGCCCTGCTCCATCCGACCCGTACCGCGATGGTCGATGACCTCCGCACTTGGTCCTACCTCAAGCTGCTGGGCGGCGCGTTCTTCATGGCCCGGGAAATCAAGAAGGCCACGGACAAACCCAACGTCGGGATCATGCTGCCGACTTCCGGCGCGTTCCCCGCGGCACTCTTGGGCGCGTGGCAGGCGGGCAAGACCGCGGTCCCGCTCAACTACTTGCTCAGTAAAGAAGACCTTCACCACGTCATCCGCGATAGCGGGATGGACACCGTCTTCACCGCGACCAAGCTGCTCGACGTCATCGGCGAGGACGCGATCCCCGAAGGCGTCAAGGTCGTCCGCCTCGACCAGCTGAGCTTTAAGGGCCTACCGCCTGTGCGCTGGCCCGCCGCGCCAAAGGATAAAGACCTCGCAGTCCTGCTCTACACCTCTGGAACGTCCGGCAAGCCCAAAGGCGTCATGCTCAGCCACGGCGCGATCGACAGCAACGTCCACGCCATCATCAACCACGCAGACCTTGGCCCGAACAACAAGTTCCTCGGCGTCCTCCCGCAGTTCCACGCCTTCGGCATCACCGCGTTAACCCTCATGCCCCTACTCATGGGCTCGCAAGTCATCTACACCGCCCGCTTTGTCCCGCGCAAACTCATCGAGCTCATGCGCCAACACAAGCCCAATGTCTTCATCGCGGTGCCTTCGATGTACGGCGCGTTGTTAAGTGTGAAGAGCGCGACGCCAGAGGACTTCGCACCGCTGGAGTTCGCGGTCAGCGGGGCCGAGCCATTGTCGCAAGCGGTCTACGACGCGTACCAAGAAAAATTCAACGTGCACCTGCTCGAGGGCTATGGCCTGACCGAGACCGCGCCAGTCACCAACTGGTCCACGCCACAACAAAACAAGCAGCACGCGGTAGGCAAGGCGTTGCCCGGCGTTGCCAACATCATCGTCGATGACGAGAACAAAGTCCTCGGCCCAAACGAGCCCGGCGAAATCCTCATCACCGGCCCGAACGTCATGGACGGCTACTGGCAACTGCCCGAACAAACCCAAGCGGTCTTCTGCGAGATCGACGTGCCCGGCAAAGGCAAGACCAAGTGCTTCCGCACCGGCGATATCGGCAAGATCGACGACGATGGCTACCTCTTTATCACCGGCCGAAAGAAAGAGATGCTCATCGTCGGCGGCGAGAACGTCTTCCCGCGAGAGATCGAAGAAGTCCTCAACATGCACCCGTCCGTTAGGGCCTCGGCCGTCGTCGGTAAACCCGAC
>JBGCDC010000459.1:0-19597 GCA_045105055.1 Phycisphaeraceae bacterium
GACTTCCACCACGGAGGCGGACATCTCTTCAACAGCAGAGGAGACCTGCGTGATCTGTTGAGATTGCTCAGATGCACCTGCGGCGATCTCCTCAGCAGACGCCGCAATCTCGGTGGACGCGGCTGCGACTTCGGAGGATGCCATCGTGACTTCCACGATCGTGTCGTGAATCTTCAGTACAAATGCATTGAACCATGTGCCGAGCTGACCGATCTCGTCGTCGCTCTTGATCTCGATACGCTTGGTAAGGTCGCCTTCACCTTCTGCAATATCTCGAATACGAGCAATGAGCAGTGCGATTGGTTTGTTAAACATAAACCGCAACGCGAAGATGAAGAGTACAACCGCGCCGATGACGATCGGCACAACAAAGTAGAGCACGCTCATGGTGGCTTCTCTGAGTTGCTTATCTACCGGGGCAAGCGGCATCATGACGTGATATGCACCATGCATGTCGCCGGGCGTCCAGTTTTCCATCGTGTAGCCGAGGACATCTTTGCCGTCGCCGGTTGGGCTAGAGTCGGGGTGGCCGTGGCAGAGCATGCAGTCTTGCGAAAGTTTGATCGCCCGCATGTAGTGCAGCGTGTTGGTCGCCGGATCGATGCGCGAGATGGTTTCTTCGCCACCAGCGAATCCCTGTTCCAAGTCGGTTAAGAGTTCGGCAACGAACGGACCACGGCTATGGAAATCTTCATCGCCTTCACGAGCATCGGGTTCATTCTCAGGGTTACGTGCATCAAATGATGTGATCTGTGAGTTGATGTTCTCACGCTCAGCGGCTTCAGCTGCAGAGTACCAACCCGCGACGACGGGGATGGTCTTAAATATGCGGGCTTGGGTGTAGTCAAACTTTGTTCCCGCAGCCTCGGCAGCCGCGCGTTGCTCGGCAAGCTCTTTCAGCAGCATCTCGTTATCGAAGTCACCATCGGACTGGAGCTTGGCAGTATGATTTTTGGCGGCATCAGCAACCGCGGTAAAGGCTGCGGCCTTATTATTCATCGCGTCATTCGCGATTTCATGGGCCTTTTTCGCGAATACAATATTGTTGACAACAACGATCACAGTGATGACCGCCAAGGTCAATGCGATGATTCGGATGCCTAGGCTCAGAGATGTAAATTTACGGATGAGTGCTTGCATGCTTGCCTCACGGGGGTTCTGCGACGGAGTGGTACGTGCTCCATTCGTCACAGCCGTATTCGGCAGAGCATTTATTATGCTTAATAATGCTGCACAAGATTAACCTGTTTTTGTACAAAATTAAGCAGAATTGAAAATATTGGTCCCCAATAATTGTTTTGCGGACGTGCATCTCCGGTCTAGACCCTATCGTGGAAAGGCCATGGCGAACGCTTTGATTCAAGTCCAAATAACGAGTCCGGGCGCTGATGCGGTTACATCCAGCGCGCCGTTCAGGCTGCATTTCTGATTGTTTTTTAAAAAGATCGCCTGCCGTGAAGCAGCAGTGCTGTGCACGGGTCACGTTCGTATGTGATTCTTGGGCACGAAACCTGAGCGATCGACAAGTCGCTTTAGCAAGTCCGGCCTTTACCGCTGCGCTTGGCCTGGTACAGGCGTTGGTCGGCGAGCTTAATCAGCGCGGCGGCGTCGGTGATCTTGTCCGCGGTCAGCGACGACACGCCAGCGGATAAGTCTGCGTTGAGGTTGGCTCGGCTGAGTAATGATTTGGCCTGTTGGCGGAACAACATCCGGATCGAGTTGGACAGATCGATCGCGCGTTGCCGATCGCAGCCGGGCATGAGCACGACGAACTCGTCGCCGCCGAGGCGGACGGTCATGTCGTCGTGGCGGGTGCATGCTTTGAGCAGGCCTGCAGTGAGTACGAGCAGTTCGTCGCCTGCGTCGTGGCCGAGTTGGTCGTTGACTTGCTTGAAGCCGTCCATATCGATGACCATGGCCGAAACTTCTGTGCCGGACTCTTCAGCGGCTTCGATCAAACGGGGCAACTGCTCATCGAGGAATCGGCGGTTGCCCAACTCGGTGAGCGGGTCGCGCAGCGCGAGTCGGCGGAGCTGTGCGGTGGAGCGTTGGGTCTCTTCTTGCACGCGTTTGTCGATCGTTTTGCGGAGCTGTCTTGCTTCTTGGCCGTCACGGATGGCGACGGTGGTGACACGGTGCATCGCACGCGCGATTCGACCAGCCTCGTCGCGCCGGGTCAGGGGCAACGCGCTTAAGTCGTCGATCTTGCGACGCTCAGCAACTTTATCGATTTGTTTGACCAGCCGGTCGTAGGGCGTGGCGATCCACCACTGACCGATGAGGATGAGTGTTGAGCCGGAGACTAAGAATCCAATCATCGCGAGGATTTCGCTGGGGACCTGTCGGCCGAGGATGATGCTGTTGTTGAGGCGCGCACTGATCAAGTGGATGAGCATGCCCACGAGCACGCCGGTGACCACCATGAGCGCGATCTTGGAGCGCATGGGCGCGTCGTCGAGGCGGTGGGTTCGTACCGGGTCGGTTTCGGATCGTTGTTGTGTGAGGTCGTGCGTGGGCGTGGTGGGCAAGTGAGACATCGGTCCCCCCTTGGGCTCTGGATCGTTCTAGTTCTTTGCGAGCGGCCGGAAGTCGCCGCTGCTAACTGAAAAGGTCCGATTCAGAGTTGCCTGGGGCAAGTCGTGTTTTGTGAAAATATCGTTGTCGTGCCGGTTGTAGGGGTTACGGCAAAGGGGAAAGATGACGGCGACAAAGTTTGCCCAGGTTTGTTTTGTAGGGCTGTTGGACTGATATGGAAAGGATGGCGAAGCGTCCAACGATCGCTAGATGTCGGCGTCGCGTGCATGTCCATAAGATTGATGCGATGCAAGACCAATCACTAGCAAGATCGCGCGGCACCATCGCACTGCGAGCAGTCTGCTATCTACTGTCGGTAATCATCTTTGTATTGCTGACGTTGGTCGGGGTTTTGGTGGTGATGTCGCTCGGGCCGGAGCCGGGTGACCGGATGGCGTTGATGGGTGTTCCGATGCTGGCAATGCCCATGGTGCCGTGCTGTGTGACGCTGCTGTTTCTTACAGCTATCGGGCGCCAGCGACTCAAGAAGGCCGAGCGATTTTTCTTTGGTGGATTGGGCGCATCTTTTTTGTGTGTATTTGGTCTGCTCTTTTTCTTGGGCTAAGTGGGCAGATCGATCCGCTCGATCGCGGTGGCCAGGCCTGAGTTGAGGTCGGCGGTGATGAGGATGCCGCGGGCTCTTGGGTTGCCATCCGCACAGTCAAAGGCGGCGGGCATGCCGGTGGTCAGGTGTTTGACAACGCGGTCAGCGCGTCGGCCGAGCACGGAGTCGTAAGGCCCGGTCATGCCGAGGTCGGTGATGTATGCGGTCGAGCCTCGGCCGATCCAGGGCTCGCCGGGGATCGAGATGTCCTCGGCGTTTGGTTTGGGCAGCAGGCGGTCGTCTGCGGTGGGGACGTGCGTGTGGGTGCCGAAGACGCAGGCGACCTTGCCGTTGAGGTGCCAGCCCATCGCGACTTTTTCGCTGGTCGCCTCGGCGTGCATCTCAACGATCGTGATCGTATTGTCCGGCGTGGGTTGTGCGAGTAGTTCGTCAATCGCTTTAAAGGCATCGGACCCGCGCATGTTATTCATGAATAGTTGGCCGATGAGCGTCACGACGCGGATGGTGCAGGGCTTGCCTTGGTCATCGTTGGCTTTGAGGTGCATGACGCCCTTGCCGCGGGCTTTGCTGGGCAGGTTGATCGGCCGAATGAGATCGGTTGCGGTGTCGAGTGTGGCGAAGATTTGGTTCTTGCGGAACGCGTGGTCGCCGAGCGTCATGCCGTCGATGCCCGCGTCTTTGAGCTTGTTGTAGAGCGTCGGCGTCAGGCCCGAGCCGTCGGCGGCGTTCTCCGCATTCGCAAGGATGACATGCGCGCCGTGCTGCTCGCGCAGAGCACTTGCGGCAGCGATGGCCGCCTGTCGACCAGCAGTACCAACAATGTCACCGAGGATCGCGATCTTAATAGGCATGGCGATAGGGTAAGCGAAGCGATGTGTCCGCGAAGCCGACAGATTGAATCTGTGGGCTTCCATCTAGGCAGTTCTGCTATCTTTACCGCTATGCGTTGCCCGTTCTGTGACATTGATAAGGACAAAGTGATTGACTCGCGTGCCACCGATGGCGGGCGTTCGATTCGTCGTCGGCGTCAATGTCTCTCCTGTAACAAGCGGTTCACGACGTACGAAACCGTCGAAGAAAAGGTCAGCCTGCAGGTTGTGAAGAAGGATATGAGCCGGGTGCCTTACTCTAAGGACAAGCTCATCGCCGGCGTCGAGAAGGCGGCGTACAAACGCCCGGTCTCTGTTGCGACGATTAGCGCGCTAGCCGAATCGGTGGAGGAGGACCTCTTCCGCATGGGCGAGAAAGAAATCGCGTCGACCGAGATCGGCCTGCTTGTGCTCAATAAGCTCCGTGCGGTCGATCATGTCGCCTACATGCGCTTCGCTAGTGTTTATATGGATGTCGACAAGGTCGATGATCTACTTGATGAGATGCAGCAGGTCAGGGAAGACGCCGCCAACGCTCCGCCGCGCGAGCAGGGCAAGTTGTTTTAGGTTGGTCGGGATATTGTAAATAAGGAAGTATGTCATGCGTCAATTTTTTAAGCCTCGCTTGATGATTCTGTTGATGTCGGTCGTGTTCCTCGGCTGCTCCAGCAAACCCGCGCCAACCGCCGAACCCGCGCTGCACGCCTCGTCGTACCGTTACTTGGTCGAGACGCTCAGCTCGCCCGAGTTTGAGGGACGCGATGCGGGGAGCGATGGCATCGAGCTGGCCCGCGATTTGATGGTCGCTCGTTTCGAGAAGCTCGGCCTTGAGCCTGGGTTCATCATTGATGGCAAGCCGAGCTACACCCAGCCGTTCACGATCCGTACGGGCAAAGACGATCAAGACAACGTCATCGAAGCGACGGTCGAAAACGTCGGCGCACTGCTGCCTGGTGTCGGCGATCTTAAAGACGAGGTGCTCGTCATCGGCGGCCACTACGACCATGTCGGCTACGGCCACATTGGCTCGCGCGTTAAGGACCAGCGTGGCCAGCTCCACCCCGGCGCCGACGACAACGCCTCGGGCACGGCCGGCGTCCTGCTCCTCGCGAAGTACTTCGCCCAACAACACACCTATGAAGACAAGCCCCGCCGAACCATCTTTTTTACGGGTTTCTCCGCGGAAGAGCGTGGCCTGCTCGGCTCGCGCTACATGACACGCAACCCCGATCAGTGGGCCTTCGACGCAAAGCAAGTCACCGGCATGATCAACATGGACATGATCGGCCGACTGCGCAACGGCGAACTCTATATCTTCACCGATGAGACCGGCGTGCAGTGGCGCGACTGGATCACCGACGCGAACCAAGACATCGGCCTGAATCTCAAGTGGGATGTGCGCCCGCCCGGCGGCAGCGACCACAGCCTCTTCATCGCGGTCGGCATCCCCGCAGTGTTTTTTAATACTTGGCTGCACGATGATTACCACACCCCGAGCGATACGGCAGAAAAGATCAACGCGACGGGTTCGATTGATATCTTGAAGTTGATTGCGTCGCTGACCGAACGCGCGGTAACCGTGCCGGAGCGCATCACATTTGTACCGCCTAAGCCGCGCCCGCCGCGCCCGTATCTTGGCGTGAAGCTCGGCAATGCTGAGGTCGGCGTGCTGATCGAAGACGCGATGGACGACGGTCCAATGGATAAGGCCGATGTGAAGAACGGGGACGTGCTGCTGTCCATCGGCGGCAAGGCCGTGAATAGCCCCGGCGACGTCCGCGCGTTTCTTGCGAAGGCAAAGGCCGGCACGGAAGTCAAGATCCAAGTCAAACGCGGCGAAGAAACGCTCGACCTTACCGTGCTGCTTGGCAAGCGGTGATTTTTTTCAGGCTACGCCGCCGCGCTGTTCCGAACTCCCCTCCCAACCTCCCCCTCGCAGGGCGAGGGGTTATTAGGCACTACAAAAATCGATCTCATCACTGGTCTGACTGACTCGCACAACACGCCTAAACTATCATCATGAATACCACTGCAACTAAGACCGGCGTCATCATCTGTGACCACGGCAGCCGACGTGCTCAGTCCAACGAAAGCCTTGAAGAAGTCGCTAGGCTCTTCGCGTCCCGCTTTGATGCGGACTGCGACATCGTCGAGCCCGCGCACATGGAGCTGGCGATGCCCGACATCGCGGCGGCGTATGCGGCATGCGTGAAGCGCGGTGCGACGCACATCGTGGTGCTGCCTTTCTTCCTCGCGCGTGGCAAGCACTTCATGCGCGACATCCCGAGCCTGACCAGCCAGGCCGCGGTCGACTTCCCCGGCACGACGTACCAGATCGCTGAGCCTTTGGGTATCGATGACCTGATCCTCGATCTTTTGAAGAAGCGGTTTGACGCGAACGATCAGCCGATCCTCGCCAGCGGCGAAGCGGACCCGCGACTCAAGGACACGCCCGCCACCGACAAGCGGATCCAGTGCAATACCTGCCCGTTCCAGCTGGACAAAGACACCGGCGTCGTCACGATCAAGCCAGGCAGCGGCGTCGTTGCGGCAGGCGTACGGCACTAAAAACAGCGATTTAGCCACAAATTGATTTGTTTCAGTTGGTTTTTACCAGCCATGCTCTACAATTCAGAACTGCTACAAACGCCCACCTTTACCCATTTGGGGTTCCTTGATGAACAACCGCACGCTTTCGTTCCTATCGATCTTGACGCTCGGCCTAGCCTTTGCCATATCCCTGCCCACGGCGGCCGGGACGATCGAGCACGACGGCTGGCTGTCTGGCGAAGAGGCGGACAAAGCGATTGAGCTCGCCATCGAGCACAACGTCCCCATCGCGGTCATGCGGACCTATCGCACGACGACCTGCCCCAAGTGCATCGGTGCGGCACGGCAGATGGCCGCGTCCAAGTCCACCAAAAAGATGGTCCGCGTCATGCTCTACGTCAACGGCGACGAAAGCCTCAAGAGCGACGCCGCCAGCAAGCTGATGCGAAAGGCCCATGGCCAAGTTAAGGACCCTTCGGGATGGATCCCTGACCTTTACTTCCTGATGCCTGATGGCCGCGCGCTGGGCTTTGTGCCTTACGAAGACTCCGCGAAGACCGAGTCCGAAGCCAAGGCCGTGTCTCAGATGGCCGCATGGATCAAGGGCGTGGACAAGACACTCGCCAAGGCTGACAAAGATGCAGACAAGGGCCGATTTGAATCCGCGCTGAAAGCCGTCGACGAGATCATTGATCAGGACGCCAAGATCAACCACCTGATCCGTATCCAAGTCGGTGCGATCGATAAGAAAGAGAAGATGCCCGAGACGCCTGTAAGCCTGATTTTCCCAGGGCTGAAGGATACGAAGGTTGCGGAATACAAGGCCCTCGCGATGTCGAAGATCGATGAAGCGAAGAAGCTCATCGAGAAGGAAGAACTCCGCGATGCACAACGCATGCTCAAGACCCTGTCTCGCATCCCGGATGACTTTGAAGCGAAAGCGAAAGCTGCGGAACTCATGGAAGAAGTGGTCGAGCTACTCAAGGCTTCGTAATTCAACGAACAAACAAATCATTAAAAACGCCGCACCTAACCGTGTGGCGTTTTTTATTCTTGCATGATCGTCTTTGCACCCACCTCTCTCAGAAAAGGGGATTGGCTTAGGTGCTGGTAACTCAGCGATTCGATTTATCGCTTGTCTTCATCTTCTTCATCGTCATCTACGTCCCAGTCTTCGTCGTCGTCCTCTTCACGGTCGTCGTCATCGTCGGCTTCTTGAAAGGGCTTGTCGTCGAATAGGCCAAACGGGTCGCGGTCGTCTTCGGGCGTGTCGGTGTAGCCATCATCCGAAGGCGGGGCGTAGCCCGAGTCGTCATCGTTTGATCCGGCCTCTTCGTCGCGTTTGAACAGGTCGTCTTCAGAGAGCTTGTCGCGATCGACGTAGCGCTCGGCACTGGCCTGCCAAGCATCGACACGCTCGGCCGACTTCCCGGCTCGTCGCTCTGCCCGGTCCTCTTCGATGGCTTGGAGCTGTCTGCGTTTCCACCGCCTAGCCACGCCGACCATCACAACGAAGAGGATCGCGACCGCACCGATGAGCATGATGAGGGACACCCACTTGAACCACAAGCTAGCGATCTCTTCTTGTTTGATTTGGGCGAGTAGGTCGATCACGCCTCGATTTTACCGCCGATGGGACAAGATGCCTGTTTTTCTCGGTTTTGAAAAGCATTTGTCCGATAGACTTTTGCTTAGCGAGGTCGATTCTCGGCCTGCTTCACTCACAATCGCATCCCACGGAGGCTACTTACATGTTCTATTCACGATTCAAACACGCCGCGCTCTTGCTCGCTACTGGCCTGCTCCTTACCGGCTGTATCCCCGTCAAAAACGTCGAAAAAGCCTGGAAAGACGCGAACGTCGATAAAGCTCTCGTCGGCACATGGGTCGATAAGAACGGCGGCGACGGCATGGTCGGCTTCGTCCAAACTGACAAGGGCTTCCTCGTCACCTCAGGCACCACCGGCCTTGAAGGCGGCTGCAAGTCCATCACCACCAACGGGCACAAATACATCATCGTCGCTAAGTTCCGCGCCGCGATCCTCGGCTTCGAGAACGTCGACGACGACACCAAGGACGGCACACTCCTGCGATACAAAATCGAAGGCGATGCCCTGACGCTCTACACCTTCAACCAAGACAAAATCAAACAAGCCGTCAAGGACAAAAAGGTCCCCGGCGAGATCGACGAGAACGATAGCGCCACCCTCACCGAACTAGACGCGGCGACGCTCAAATGGCTCGGCGAAATCGGCGACGTCGAAGAGGGCTGGGACGTCCAAGCCTACAAGCGGAAGTGAGAGCGGACTTTTACCCAAGCCGCTTACGGCTTAGCATCCTTCGTAACCCAACCAACCCCGACCGCGGGCATCTCGATGTCAGCGGTTTTTCTTTGACCGATAAACCGTTGACTTGGTGTGCGTGGAGAGTGACCGTTGGCGTCCAATCCATTAGAGTCCTTGGCTTGATCACCGATCTTGCCGAAGAAACCTGAACGTGAGTACCGACCCTACCAATTCATTGCCGCTCAAGCCGACTGGCTCGCCCTCGCCGTTGGCTCGGCTTGATGCGTGGATGGCGGAGAACCCCTGGCACCCGCGCGCGACGCCGTTCTTCGTTTACATGATCGGCATGCTGATCGGCCAGCTGGTTTACGCCGGGGCGTTTGGCATGCCCGAGCTGCCCGCGGTGATCCCGGTCATCTACACGCTGCAGGTCGGTATCGTCGTTTGGCTGCTTTGGCGGTACCGCAAGCTGCTGCCTGAACTCAACATCAAATTCCATTGGCTGGCGGTGCCGACGGGCGTCGGGCTCATGTTTGCGTGGGTGTACCTTGGCTACGCCTCGAATTGGCTGGCCAACCAAGCCGTTGGCCTCGCGGGCGTTGGCGATGTCGTGGCTTGGCTTGTGCCGACGCACGATCAACTGCCGGGCAATACCTCGGACAAGCACCCATTCACTGACAACAAAGACGCGCTGGGCGATGCGTGGTACTGGTCCACGATGAGCCTGAGGCTGCTGGGTATGTCGATCGCGGTACCTTTGTTCGAAGAGTTGTGGGTCCGGTCAGCGGTGTTGCGCGGCGCATTTAATGCGGGCAAGACGAAGATCGCGTTTATTCAGCTCGCTTCGGATTTACCGATCATCGGCGAGTGGGTTAGCGACACGCAGGCTGGCAAAGACGCCGCCAAGCAGCCCGCGATGTTCACCCAACAGCTTCAGCAGCACGCGGTCGGCCAGATCAGTATTTTTGCGGTGGTGTTTTCGACGCTGGTATTCATGCTCGCGCATCAACGCCGAGACTACATGGGCTGCATCGCCTGCGGGGTCGTGTGGTGTTTGTTGGTGTGGTGGACGAACCGGCCGAAGAAGGGCGAGACCTGGGCGGACCAACCCGCATCCGGCCGCTATGGCCTAGGCCCCATCGTCTGGTCGCACGGCATCACCAACGCGACGCTCTGGTACTGGACCATCTACACCGGCGACTGGCAGTTTCTTTAAGGCGACCGCAAGCTTAAAAGAGTTTGATTAACACCGCGACTTAGAACGGGCCCCAGATGAGGTTCAGCTGGGTGTTCGCGTAGTACGGGTCGTCGGAGTCGAGGACATTCACACCGCTCTTAGACTCGAAGATATCAACGTGTCCATCGAGGAAGAGGATATTGACCTTGGTATTCGAGTGGCGATCCCATTCGAGGTTACCGCCAGATGTCGCACCGACGCCGTTATTCGGTTTCACCCAAGGCTGGTTGTTGAAAGGCTCGGATAGGAAGACGGTGTAGCTGGGGGTTTTGATGCGGTCTAACGGGACATTTTTGATGCCGGTGTCTGGTCCGAGCGTACCCGTTCCGTTGAGCACGGTATTCATGCCGTAGTGGAATGCGTTTTTAGATGAGCCGGAGAGGAACTCGTTTTCGTCTGCACGGCTTGGGCAGAACCAGATGGATGCGGTGTCGTAGACGTCTTGGAGGTTGACCGCGGTGCCGGGGAAGACATCGCCGTAGGACGGGTAGTCGATGTAGTCGGGCAGCTCGTTGTACCAAGTGCCTTCGAGTGTGTTTTGCCCGCCGTTGCCGGTCTGTGGCAGCAGGTCTTGATTCTCTACTGCGTGTGCGGCTTGTGCGATGCCCCATTGCCGCATGTTGCTGAGGCACTGTGTCATGCGTGCCGACCGTCGTGCTGCGCCAAGTGCTGGTAGCAGGATCGCGATGAGCAGGGCGATGATGGAGATGACGACGAGCAGCTCGATGAGCGTGAAGCCGCCTCGAGTCCGGCCGGATCGTAGAGCGAAGGATTGCTTTTGCATGGGGATGTACTGCTAGGTTTGGGGTTTGCTTAGTTTTAGAAGTCAAGCGGCCAAAAATGAAGCGGGCCCGTCAAGACCCGCTCCATGTTTATATTAGTTCCAGATTGTCAGAGGACAATGCCTCTTACCGTTAATTTGGATAAGAATTTTTATCCAAATCTGTCGTATCGATGAAGCCGAGGCTTCGGGTTGGTTTAGCCACGACGGCGTCGAGCGATCAACAGACCACCGAGGCCGAGCAGTGCGAGGGAGGAAGGCTCGGGGACGACGTAGGTGCCAAACGGAACCGCTGCAGCGACTCCGGCGGCGTCGAGGCCGTCTAGGGAGTTGATCGCGGCGATGTTCCATTCCGAGGCGGTGAAGGTGGTGTTCGGTCCCTTGCCATCCACGCGGTAGGCCCACGAGTCGAGGACGTCCGACACGGTGAAGGAGTTATCAACGCCGTCGCTACCGCCCCAGGTGTCGATCACGACGCCGTTTTTGTAGATATAAAAGTCGTCATCGCCGTTATGATTGGCGTCGTTGGTGGTCAGGTCAGGGGCGAAGCCGAAGACGTTGGCAAACTCGACGGCTTCGGTCGCGACGTAATAGAACTCGCCTTTGAGGAGCGAGCCAGAAAAAGCTGTCTCGACAGCGCCGGCAGAGCTGCCTGCGTTGCTTACCAGTTCGACGCCGTAGATGCTCAGGTCAGCGATGTCGGCAGTGGCGTAGAGTTCAATGGCCTTAGGGGTTCCGCCGGACAGCGTGCCGTCGATGATGCCGGTGAGGATCAGGTCCGCCGAAGCTGAACCAGTTGCCAAAAGTGCTGCAGTCGTAATTGTCAGTAGTGTGCGTTTCATCTCTAAGTCTCCAGGGTGTTTCTAAGTCAAAAGTTCAAAATTAAAACAGTTAAAAGCGCAAGCAACGCGCGAGCGCGGGGGTCTTTTCTTCGGTGAGTCGTTTGGGTTTCCTTGCCGTCCTGGCGGGCCAAGTCTTGCTTGGCGGTGGGTTCACGGGCAGGCCATGAACACAAGCGGGAGGTTTAAGTCGATGTATCGCCGGGTCCTTATTGCGACGAACATTTACTAAGCAGGCTAGTCCACTATACGAGTTTTTTTCGGACCCGCAAGCGGCTCCTACCCTTTTAGTGTAATGCTAACAAGGGCTGATTGTTATGACGGATAGGCCCTTGTTTCTGAGCGTTGAGGCCGGGTTTGTTTTGTTGGTGTGACCGATTTATTCGTGTTGCGCGCACGTAAAAACCCCAGGCTGGAGGGGGCTTTGGGGATAACTTGTCTGTGTCAGTGCGTGCTGATCTGCCACTGCCCATCCACATCGACATCTACCGTCACGGTCGAGCCTTCGGGTACATCCCCGGCGATGATGGCTCGGCCTAGGCGTGTTTCGACCTCGTGTTGCAGGTAGCGCTTCAAGGGGCGTGCGCCGTAGACCGGGTCGTAGCCGTGCTCGGCGACGTGGTGCTTGGCGGCATCGGTCAGCGTGAGCGTGATGTCGCGGTCGGTCAGGCGACTGGCCAAGCCCGCGACGAGGATGTCGACGATCTTGGTCAGCTCTTTCTGGCTCAAAGGCTTGAACAACACGATGTCGTCGACGCGGTTGAGAAACTCCGGGCGGAAGTGGCTGCGCAGCGCTGCCATGACCTGGTTTTTCGACTGGTCGGACAATCCTGCTGCGGTAGGACTGCCGATCAAGGCTTCGTCGAGGAGGTACTGCGACCCGATGTTGCTCGTCATGATGATGACGGTGTTCTTGAAGTCAACCGTTCGGCCCTGGCTGTCGGTGACGCGGCCGTCATCGAGCACTTGCAACAACACGTTGAACACGTCGGCGTGGGCCTTTTCGATCTCATCGAACAGCACGACGCTGTAGGGCTTTCTTCGCACGGCTTCGGTGAGCTGGCCGCCTTCTTCGTAGCCGACGTAGCCGGGAGGCGCGCCGATCAATCGCGAGACCGCGTGCTTCTCCATGTACTCGGACATGTCGATACGGACGATGTTGTCCTCGCTGTCGAAGAGCGACTCGGCGAGTGCCCGGGCCAGTTCGGTTTTGCCGACGCCGGTTGGGCCAAGGAAGATGAACGAGCCGGTGGGTCGCTTGGGGTCTTTGATGCCGGCCCGTGCGCGGAGCACCGCGTCGGCGACGAGTTGGACCGCTTCATCTTGGCCGACGACGCGCTGGTGCAGCACTTCGTCGAGCTTGAGCAGTTTTTCGCGCTCGCCTTCCATCAAACGTGACATCGGGATGCCGGTCCACTTCGAGACGATGTCGCTGATCTCTTCGTCGGTGACCGCTTCGCGGAGGAGTCTAGATTCGGGGCTTGGGGTACTGGGTTCGGGGTTCTGTTCGAGGGCTTGCAGTTTCTTTTCGAGTTCGGGCAGTCGGCCGTACTCGAGCTCGGCAGCCTTGTTCAGGTCGTACGCGCCCGGGCTCTTGGCCAGTTCGATCTGTTGGCGTACTTGCTCGACTTCTTCACGCAGCGCGCGGACCGCATCGACCGAGCCCTTCTCGCTGTCCCACTGCGCACGCAGGGCGTTGGACTGTTCTCTCACGTCTGCGAGTTCTTTTTGGAGGGTGCTAAGCCGTGATCGGCTCGCATCGTCTTTTTCTTTTTTAAGCGCCGCCTCTTCGATTTCCAATTGCATCACACGACGCGACACCGCATCCAACTCAGCGGGCATCGAGTCCATCTCCGTTCGGATCATCGCGCAAGCTTCATCGATCAAGTCGATCGCCTTGTCAGGCAGGAAGCGATCGCTGATGTAGCGATGGCTAAGCGTCGCGGCGCTGACGAGCGCGTTGTCCTGGATGGTGACGCCGTGGAACACCTCGAAGCGTTCCTTGAGTCCGCGAAGGATCGAGATCGTGTCCTCGACCGTGGGTTGATCGACGAGGACGGTCTGGAAGCGTCGCTCCAGCGCCGGGTCTTTCTCAATGTACTGACGGTACTCGTCGAGCGTCGTCGCGCCGATGCAGTGCAGCTCGCCGCGCGCGAGCATGGGCTTGAGCATGTTGCCCGCGTCCATCGCGCCCTCGCTCTTGCCCGCGCCAACGATCGTGTGTAGCTCGTCGATGAACAAAATGATCCGGCCCTCGGCCTGCTTCACTTCGGACAGCACTGCCTTGAGTCGTTCTTCAAACTCGCCCCGGAATTTTGCGCCGGCCACTAAGGAAGCCATGTCTAAAGCGAAGATGGTTTTTTCTTTGAGTCCCTCGGGCACGTCGCCGCGCACGATGCGCTGGGCTAGGCCTTCGACGATCGCGGTCTTGCCCACGCCCGGCTCACCAATCAGCACGGGGTTGTTCTTCGTCTTACGCGACAAGATCCGCACCGCCCGGCGGATCTCATCGTCTCGCCCAATGACCGGGTCCATCTTTCCTTGTTTGGCAAGGGATACAAGGTCGCTGCCGTACTTGGCGAGGGCTTCGTAAGTGGCTTCGGGGTTGTTCGAGGTGACGCGCTGGTTGCCGCGCACCTCTTGCATCGCGCCCCGGAATTTGTCAGCGGTCAGGCCAAGTTCTTTGAGGATTTTTCCGGCTTCGGTTTGGTCGCCTTGCTCGAGGATAGAAAGGAAGACGTGCTCGACGGAGATGTATTCGTCGCCAAGCTTGGCCGCTTGTTTCTCTGCGTCGGTGTAGACCTGCGCGAGCGCATGGGTGAGCTGCACGCTGCCGGGCTGCACGCTCGACGTGCCGGAGCCTTTGACAGAGGGACGCTTCTGCAACGCGCGGTTGAGTTCGGTGGCGATGACATCGGCGGGTCGGCCGAGCTTGTCGAGTAGGCGCGGGATCAGGCCGTCGCCTTGTTGCAGAAGGGCGAGCAGCACGTGTTCGGTATCGACGCCTTGGTGTCCGCGATCGATCGCACTGGACTGCGCGGTTTGCAGGGCCTGTTGGTTCGCTTGGGTAAGTTTTTGGAAATCCATGAGGGTATTGTCCTTCTAAGTTTTTTCCTGCGGTCGCCTGCGCGGCGAGCGGTCATGGGCTCCGCCCCCGACACCCCCTAATCAATCACTTGCATCGCGTAGTTGTTCGTACAACTCGGTTTGTTCTTTGGTGAGTTCTTTGGGCACTTCGATCATCACGCGCGCGAAGAGGTCGGCGTTGTCTTCGCCTCCGGAATTGCTGCCGCGCTTGGGCATGCCCTTGCCTTTGAGTCGTAGCTTTGCGCCGCTGGATGTGCCAGGGGGCAGGGTCATGGTGACGGTGCCGTCCATGGTGGGGACATCAACTTTGCCGCCTAGCGCTGCGATGTGTGGCGGGATCTTGATCGTCGTCGTGAGGTTCCCGTTGGAGGCGAGCTCGAAGCGTGGGTCGCTAGCGACGTTGATTTTTAGAAGCAGGTTGTGTTCCTTGAGGCGGAGCTTGTTGCCGGTGGTGGTGCCTTTGGGGATTTTGACATCGATGGTTTGATGGCCGGCTTGGCCTTGGAGCGTGAGCTGCCGCGATGCTCCGTGGTAGGCCTCGGTGAGCGACACGCTGATCTCGTGGGTCTGCGCCGGGGGGCGTGGTGCGGCGCGTTGTTGGCCGGGGTTCTCGAATCGGTGTCCGCCGCCAGCGCCGCCGCGCGATGCTTGGCCGAAGAGTGTTTCGAAGAAGTCGCTAAAGCCGTCGGCGTCCGAGGATTGGAAGTTGAATCCGCCGGCGCCTTGGCCGCCACTGCGTTGTCGGAATTGCTGTTCGTAGCCAGGCGGGGGTTGGAACTGTTCGCCGGCCTTCCAGTTTTCGCCGAGGCGGTCGTACTTGGCTCTGTTCTCTTTGTTCGAGAGGACCTCGTAGGCTTCGCCGACCTTTGCGAACATCTCGGGGGCTTTGTCGTCGTCTTTGTTTTTGTCGGGGTGGTACTTGTTGGCGAGCTTGCGGTAGGCGCGCTTGATCTCGTCGGCCGAGGCGGACCGATCTACGCCGAGCGTCTTGTAGTAGTCTTCAAACTTCAATATCAGTGATCTCCAGTGTGTTACTTCGCAAAGTCCGGGCCAATGCGATGCATGTAAAACTAGCGTTTAAAGTCATTTACAGCCCCCTAGGCTTTGTCGAAGGTGCCATTTTGACAGCATTCGTCACTTTTCGCGTCACCCGAGCTTAACCGAACGCTCTCCCCCAAAGGGGTGGTTTTGAACCCTTTTAATAGATCCGTGATCCACGCGCGGCCTGTTGGCGGGATAAGTAGATAGAGCACTGATTTCCGCCCGTCAACTTGATCACGTCTTTACCCATGCCAGTCGACCAGAAAATCATCACGAGCACCTTGCTGCGGGACCGGGCCAAGCTCCTGGCCTACATCGGTTCGATCGTGCGCGACCCGCATGTGGCCGAGGACGTGCTGCAAGAGGTGTCGATGCTGGCGCTAGAGAAGCAGGACCAGATCAAGGACGCCGAGGTGCTGCTGCCTTGGCTGCGCGTGGCGGCGCGGTTTAAGTCGCTCAAAGCGGTCGAGAAAAACGCTCGGCACCCCAAGCTGATGGACAGCCAACTGCTCGACCTGATGGAGCCGCACTGGCAAGCGGTCGATCGCCTGTCGACGCAGGAAACCAACAGAGCGCTGCAGCGCTGCGTTGAAAAGCTCGCGCCGCAGGCTCAACGGCTTATCGAGCTGCGCTACGGGGCCGGGCTGTCGGTGCGTGACATCGCTACGCAACTCAACCGAAAAATAGACACGCTCTACAAGACGTTCACTCGCGTGCATGCGTCGCTTGAGCGCTGCATGCGGAAGGCCAACGAGGGATAACTATGGCCGACCAGCCCGACAACATGGAGCAGTTCCTCGGCGTGCCCGAGCGCGTCGCCGAGCTGATCGCGCGTTATTACGACGCGGACCTGTCCGAGCACGAAACCGTGGAGCTGCGTAAGGCGATGCAAGGCAGCGCCGCTGCTCGCGAGTGGTTTGTGCGTTTAGGTTTGCAGTCGCAGTGCTTGGCCGAGGCGTTGGCCCCGCAGTACAGCGACGCCGACGGGTCGATCCCGTTTGCGCAGTTGGCGGAGATGGAAGACCGTGTCGAAGCGGAACTGGTCGACCTCGATCATGTTGCCTCACAACGCGCCGCCGCGTCGGCAACACTTACACAAGACAAAGACAAGCTCACCGCTGGCGACTTGATCACCGCGGGCAGCTACCTCTTCCGCCGCACCCTGATCAGCCGATTCGCGGTTGGCAGCGCGGTGGCGGCGGTTCTCTTGCTGGGCGTTTGGTTGTTTGGCCCATGGGGTGCTGAGCAGGTGGACCCCCCTGGCCAACCCGTTGCAAACCAGTCGGATCTCGCGCCGCAGTCGCCCTCGGCCGCACGGGTCAAAGTCGCAACCCTGACCGCGGCGCACAACGCAAATTGGTCACCCAATTCGGTAGGCGGGGTTTCAGCCCTGCCTGTCCCCGGCACCCAACTCCACCCCAACGACCGACTCACCCTCACGCAAGGCTTCGCCGAGATCACGACGGTTGAAGGCGCGGTCGTGATCCTCGAAGCGCCCGCCACGGTCGAATTGCTCGACAAAAACGCCATGCGCCTACATGCTGGCAAACTCGTTGGCATCTGCGAAACGCCTTCTTCCAAAGGCTTCCTCGTTCACACCCCGCACATGGATGTCACGGACCTGGGCACACGATTCGGTGTGGATGTAAACCAGGTCATAAGTACCGAGGTCCATGTCTTTGATGGCGAAGTCGAGGTACAACGCCCCGCGATCGGCGCTACACCCGCGCAGCGAAAAACACTCACGCAAGGCCAAGCACTCTGTGCCAACGCAGACGAAGCGGACGCGGAGCTTATCTCTGTTTCAGCATCACCCGCTCGCTTTGCGAAAAACATCGACACAACATGGCTGGGCGGGACTGGCCGGGGCCACGCCACCGGCGACATCGACCGTGATTGGCGCGTCATCGCGGTGGATGGCGAGCCGATCACCGAGCACGGCGGGATGATGGTTGATCCAAGGATGCACGATTTCGATAGCGACCCGGCGACCTCGCAATGGCTGAGGATTAACCCCGCGCTCAATCCGCCGGGGCAAAAGCAAGTGGTTTTCACCTGCCAATCATCGTTCTCGATACCCGACCGAATCGACACGCAGGCGTACGAACTCGTCCTCCGCTGCAGCGCCGATTTCTCCGTCAAAGCAGTCCGTATCAACGGTCACTCGCTCCAAGTCCCCAAGAACCGAATCCTCGTTGGCGACAAGTGGGTCGCATGGACGCTCAACGAACACTTTACCCCCGGCCAAAACACGATCGAGATCGAAGTGCTGGAGTTATTTAAGAATAACGGCAGGGTCAACAGCTCAAGCCTGCGCGTCGAACTCCAGGCGCATCGGCGCTGACGCCGTCATGAACTGATGAAACAAAACAGGTCTTAAAGGAAGACCATGACCCCCAGCCAACACGACTCACGAAACACGCCGACCGGGCACGTTGCTCAACACCGGCACCAAACTTTGCCTCACTTTTTTCTTTTTCACTCTTACGGAGAAATCCCATGCTGAACCCTTCAATGAAAACCCTTCTCGCCGGCCTCACCACCGCCGCACTCGTTAGCTCGGCGGGTGCCGCCGTGATTCTGGACGGAACCGTGAACTTCACCACGGGTTCGAACTCTAACAATATCGTCCGTCAAGACGTCTACACCTTTACTAACGCAACATTGGGTGGCTTAGACGTATCAGCTTCAGACAAACTGGTTGTCGTCTTCGGAAGCGAAAACGCCGAAGGTGTCGACTCCGTGACTTACGGCGGTGTCGCACTGACCCAAGCGCTTTATCTCGATAGCAGCCATGAAATCGCTATTTTCTACCTCGATAACCCGACGACAAATGGTGACCTACTCATCAATCCATCTGGTGGCAGCGTCAATGGCGTAGGCGGAACGGTTTTCTCGCTGTCCAATACGGCCGCGGGTTTTGATACAAGCAGCACGAGCTCGAGCAGCACCTCAACCTCACTATCGGCAGATGCAGGCTCGTTTGTGATTGCGGGAGCGGCGAAGAACCAAGGGACGGCACCTGCAATTAGTTCGCCATTTACTTCGACCTTCAGCAATGGGTCCGGCTCGTCTGCAACCGGCATTGGCTACTTGTCTGTGACCTCTGCGGGCACCGTCACGCCGACCTTTAGTCAAACTGGCACCGCTGTCGGTGCCGTCGAATTTGAAGCCGTCCCCGAGCCTTCCTCGCTCGCGCTATTGGGCCTCGGTGGCCTGCTGATCGCGCGTCGTCGTCGTAACGGCTGATTTTGATTTCTCTTTCATGTCGCCGTGCCTCGACAGTGGCTCGGCGTCTTTTCAAGCCGTTCAGTGCAGGGGAACAGGTATTGCTGCCTGTTGTTAGGCCACAGGCCTTAATCCACATGATTTGTTTCGGCTTCGCCGATCGATAGGCAGCAATGCCTGTCCCCCTTGCGACAGATCAGGAGCCCGCCATGCGTAAAGCCTTCACCCTCATCGAACTGCTTGTCGTCATCAGCATCATCGCGCTGCTCATCGCGATTCTTTTGCCGGCACTGTCTCGCGCTAGGGCGCAAGCACAGTTCACCGTTTGTCTGAGCAACACCAGGCAACTGGGCCTAGCGACCTCCGCGTACCTCATCGACAATAAAGAGGTCATGCCACGCGGGGCAGAGGGCTCGGACTACGGTGCCTATTACGGCGTCGCGAGCCAGGGTGTGCCATTTATTCGGCTTGCGGATCATCTCAATCTTCAGCCGGTCTATCCCTCGTTTTCTGCTGCCCGGCGTAATGCGTACTACCAGTC
>JBGCDC010000460.1:0-3684 GCA_045105055.1 Phycisphaeraceae bacterium
CGGATCGACACTGAGCAGCGGATCGGTCTCACGCTTCACGGTTTGAAAAAATTGCGGCACCTGCTGAACGATCGCAGATAGCGTGTTCTGCGCTTCACGCGCAACTTGTTGAATCTCTGGTTTCGCGAGGTTGTCGATGACGACGCCTCGACGCAATTGGTCGGCCTTGTTCGGCGTATCGGGCAGCGTGTTGCCCGCAAGTTGCAGGATGTACTGCTGGATGCTGGCCATGAGTTCGGTGTAGTTGGGCAGATTTTGCCCGTCGTTTAGGCTAGCGGTGCCGGGCGATTTGAGCCGAGCTTCCCAGTCTTTTCCGAGTATGTCGTCGCGGAGTTGTTTGAGCCGTTTGGCCTGGTCTTGCAGGCGGAGGTACTGGCTGTGCAGGTCGGCGAGGCGTTGGTTTTGAATCGAGGCGGGGCGGATGTTGACGTTGCCATCGACGATCGCGCTGAGCCAATCTTCGATGCGATCGACTGTCTCGGCATAGCGATCGACGAGTTGTAATCCCTGTGTGATTGATGCGCGGATGGATTCGGTGTCCTCAGCGAACATGGCGTCCATCTCCGCGAGCAGTTTTTCGCGTCGATCGACCTGGGTATCAAGGTCGATGTGTTGGACGTTAATGGCGGTATTCGCGCGGCCGTACTCATCGACGAGGTCACGGATGCGTTGTTGTTGGGCTGGTTCAATGTCGGACCCGCCGAGCATGGTGACGACGCGGTGTTCTTTGTCGAGATTGTCGAGCACGGCCCGGCTCTGCTCAGACAGGCTATACCGCCGGGTCGAGGTCAAGTCATACCGCACCCAGCTCCGCGCATCGGGTGACATCCCACGGTACTGCCAATAGACGACGTAGTTGGCGATCATCGTGATGCCGATGGCGGCGATGACAGCGACGAGCACCATCAGCGCGTTTGTCGAGCGGCGCTTGGTTGCGGTGGGTGTTGCGATTTGTTGTTTCGTCTTGCTCATCGCCACCGCCTACTTTGTACGAGGACGACGGAGAGGAAGAGGAACAGTGCGGTGCCTGTCGCGAAGTAGACGAAGTTACGGATGTCGATCAGGCCTTTGGCGAAGTCGGCGTACTGCTGGTTGACGCTGATGTAGTCGATCAGTCGGCGCATTGCGGGGTCGGGGGTGGTTTGGCCGGAGACGTAGTAGGCGGCGAAGGTCGGCAGGGCGATAATGAAGACGGTGACGAGGAACGCGATGATCTGGTTTTGACTCCAGGCTGAGGCGAAGACGCCGATCGCGAGGTACAGCGCGCCAACGAGCACTAAGCCGAGCAGGCCAGTCACGATCGGCCCAAACTCCGGCGAACCCACCGCCTCCAACGCGATCGCGTGCACTACCAACGGCAAGAGCATCACGCAGAAAAACACCAACGCGCCCAGCCACTTGCCCAGTACGACCTGCGCGTCGCTAACCGGGCTGGTCATGAGTCGTTCGAAGGTTCCGCTGCGCAGTTCTTCGCTGATCAGTCGCATGCTGATTGCTGGCGCGAGGAAGACGAGTAGCCAAACCACTGCGTCAAAGGTCGATCGCATCGAGGCGGGTTGGCCGGGCTCGAAGCCTTGCATGAAAAAGGTTGAGGCACCGATCGCGAATGCACCGAGCACCACGTAGGCGATTGGTGAGAAGAACAGGCCTGCGAGTTCGCGTTTGGCGATTGTCAAGATCATGCCTGCACCGCCTGCTCTTTGGCAACTGCTTCAACGAAGTATCGCTCAAGAGTCGGTGCATTGAGGTGTAATTCGCGGAGGGTGTGGCCGGCCTTGGTCAAGGCTTCTGAAACAACGTCGCGCAGATCGGTATCGTCCTTCGCGGTCACGGTCGCACGGGTCCAGTCGCCTAGGGCAAATGGGTCAACCTTTGCGACACTCGGAATGGCTTGTAGGCATTCGGCGAGTTGTTTTGGTGTGGCTTTGGCTTCCACGAGGATGGTGCCACCGCGCGAGGCACGATCTCGCAGTTCGACGGGGGTGCCTTGCGCGACGATCTTACCGTTGGCGATGATGATAACGCGGTCAGCGGCGCGCTCGATCTCGGGCAGAATGTGGCTGGAGAGCATGATCGTGTGCTGGCCGCGTAGCTCCGTAATTAGATCGCGGAACGCGAGGGTCTGCTGCGGGTCAAGCCCGCTCGTCGGCTCATCGAGGATCAGCACCGGTGGGTCGTGAAGCAGTGCTTGTGCAATACCTACGCGTTGGCGGTTGCCCTTACTCAGTTGCCCGATGACTCGGCGTTTGTTGTGTGATAGTCCGCAGCGGCTAGTGACTTCGTCGATGCGTTTAATGCGATCGGCGCGCGACATGCTGAAGAGTTTGCCGCAGAAGTGCAAGTATTCGGTGACTCGCATCTCGGTGTAGAGCGGAGTGGATTCGGGGAGATATCCGATCTTTTGTCGTGCGCCACGTGAGTCGGTCATGACGTCGAGGCCGTCGATGGTGCATCGGCCTGCGGTGGGCGGGAGGTAGCCGGTGATCATGCGGATGCTGGTGGACTTGCCCGCGCCGTTGGGCCCGAGGAAACCAACGACTTCGCCAGCGGGGATGCTGAAGGACAGGTCATCGACCGCGAGGAATGGTCCGTACCACTTGGTGAGATGTTCAGCGACGATCATGAGGCAGGCCGTGCGGGGAGCGTGGCGTTGTATTGTCGTCGCTGTGCACGACGGGTCAAGCCTTGTTACGTTCGGTAGACGTTATGAGTTAGCGGACTGATGCTCGCGGATGGCGTCCATGAACGCGGGGCCGTACTTATCGAGTTTGGTTTGGCCGACACCCGAGATGCTCAGGAAGGCTTCGTCATCAGTCGGTAGCGTTGCGGCCATTTGTCTCAGGGCCCGGTCACCAAACACGACATAGGGTGGGACGCCTTGGTTGTCAGCGAGCTGCTTGCGTAAGGCCCGTAGTTTCTCGAAGAGATCGCTGTCGACTGGGCCGAAGTCATCTTGATGTTGACTGCGGGTTCGCGAGCTGGATTGCGAGGTGATGGGCGAGATGGCCATGGTGATGGCACGTTCGCCCTTGAGGATGGCTTTACTTTCGGGGGTCAGGCGAAGCGTGCGGAACTGGTCGGGGCTGGTGCCGAGGGTACCGTCGTGGATAAGTTGCTCCGCGAGTTGTCGCCAGTGGCCGTCTGGTTGGTCGGCACCGATACCGTAGACGCTGAGTTTGTCGTGGCCATACTCGATGACGCGTTGTTCTTTGGAGCCGCGTAAGACTTTGATGACGTGACCGGCGCCGAAGCGCTGGCCTGTACGAACAATCGCGGAGAGTAGTTTTTGTGCTTGGACGGTCACGTCGAGGAGCTTCGGCGGCGCGGTGCAGTTGTCGCAGTGTCCGCAACTGCCTTTGTGATCTTGGCCGAAGTAGCCGAGCAGCTTTGGCATTCGGCAGCTTGTCGCGTGTGCAAACGAGACGACCTGTTCGAGTTGCCAGTAGGCGTGCCTTTTTTCTTCTTCGTCTTCCTTCATCTCGATGAAGTGTTCGATCTTGCCGCGGTCGCCGCCGGAGTAAAAGAAGATGCAGTCGGCGGGGAGCCCATCGCGCCCGGCTCGGCCGGTCTCTTGGTAGTAGCCTTCTAGTGAACGTGGCATATCCGCGTGAAACACAACCCGCACGTCCGGCTTATCGACACCCATGCCGAACGCGATCGTCGCACAAACGACACGCTCATCGC
>JBGCDC010000461.1:0-6069 GCA_045105055.1 Phycisphaeraceae bacterium
CGCCGCAAGCCGATCGATGTTGGGGCTGATGATGTCATCACAACCATAGCACCCCAGTTCAGGGCGAAGGTCGTCGGAAAAGCTGAAGTGGACGTTGCGTTTGTTTGTGTCCATAGCCTGCTCTCGCCTGCCCTGTCATACACGAAGCGTAACTAGTTAGTTAATCTACTTTGAAGCGGGCTTCAAGATCCATTGGCATCTGTTGGTAGATCTTCTTGAACGCGTTCGTTTTTGGATCGAAGTGGCACATGAAGACGACGACGTGTTCTTCAAGAACGCCGTCGCGTTGCTCCGGCGTGACCTGATAGATGCCGGTGACCATCAGGTCGAGGTAGCCGTCTTCGTTGAGGTCGGTGAACTCAACTAACAGCATTGCATCTTTATAGAGATTCGTGTCGTCATGGCTGTCGTAGACCCGGAGGGAAAGGTTGAGGACATTGAGGGTGCCGTTGCCCTTGGATGTGACGCCGATGCTTGCGTTGGTGACGACGTCTTTGTGGATCTCGATCTCGCCTTGCCACGATTGTGATCCGTGTATGTCGTCGATGTCTTCTTTGAGATCTTTTGGCGTGAGCGTGAAGTCCGCAGCAGAACTAAAAGCAACCGTCGTCAGAATGATCGCGGTAAGGAATTTAAACATGTTGTGCTTTCAGTGGGTTTCGGAAGTTATTTGATTGCTATAGGGCAACGGATGATTCTGCTCTTGCTATCGACTTAGGCCGATTGCCACGCTGAATAATCCACTTGCTCATCACCTCGCGTTTGCTGGTCCAGCCGCTGGCGGTGCGCTGTTTAAGGAAGGCGTTATACAGTTGGTCGAGCGCGAAGCTGAGTGAGCCGATGAGGGCGAGGCGTTGTTCGATGACTTCACGTGGGGTTTGCGCTTCGGTGATGTCGGGCAGGAGTGCTGCGGAGACGTTGAGCGTGTCGCCGCCGATCGTGAGGTCCCACTGGTGTTCGCCATCGGAGAGGATCAGGCCGAACTTGCGGGGCCACTTGCCGGTCTTTAGCGCATCGTCGGACTCGGCCAGTGAGGTGGGCTTGTCCGCACGCACGCTGATCTTCCCGCCCATTTCCCAAGCACAGTCCATGTCGAGCTGCCGGGTGATGGTGGTGAACAGTTCGCCTGCTTTGTCGGTTTCGATCACGCCTTCGTTTTCTTCGCACTGGTGCCAGAGCCAGGTGAGCCATTCGTTGCCGAGGAAGTCTTTGAGGTCGATCGACTTGCTGACCCATGGGCAGACAGGCGTGTGTCGCTCGCGCGGGTTGGCTTCGTCGTCGCCGCCTGCGACACCCGCGTCGGCGGGCGGCTTGGTGAACGGGCTGGGGAGGAGGTCTTCGTAGTCGCGGGACTTGCCGGACTGGCTTAGATAGTGGCCCGCCTCGGTCCCGCCCGTGATCGGCGTGATCTCAGCGGCGAAGCTCTTACGGAACAAGCGAACAAGCTGTTCGATGACACTGCCGCTGGCGTTGGCGCAGAAGATCAGGCCGTTGCGCAGGTCCCATGCGATCTGGACCGATCGGCTTTTGCGGAATCGGCCGGCGGCGAGGTCCTCTTGCACCTGCCGATTGGCGAGGTCTTTGGCATCGCGTTTCTCGGCCTTGCTCGCAAAGCCCGTCGGGCTATCGGCCGCGGCGGCCTGCTCGTTCATCTTCTGGTACGCCTTCTTGACTTCGCCGGGCACCTTATGCGTATCCATACGGAGTGCGAAGAGTGCGAACGGGCCGTAAGACACCTTGTCGTAGCTGAACTGCGTGTCCATCAGGTGCTCCGCGGTGACCCAGCCGGCTTCGACCTCGTCGGGGGCGCCGATCTCTGTCTCGCGGAAGTGGTGCTCGTGAAGCAGGTCGAGAAAGGTCTCGTCGACGCTATCGGGTGTATCGCCAGCGACACGGAAACGGCAGTACGACACTCGGCCGGAGGTAATAGGCATGGGTGTTTAGGGAGTTGGGAATCGGGATTAGGGAGTCGGGCAGTCGTTCTCCAGCGGAGAGATCGTAGCGGTTGGGTTTGGCGCGGCGCGTTAGTGGCAATTAGTACACAGCGCAACCGACAGGGTTTGCGGGGCCGCGGCGGTGGATCTGGCTAAGTTTGAGGTAATATTTTTTGGTTTCAGACGCTTAAAGTTAGTCCCAGCTGTTTACGACCCTTCTTGACTGAGCGTTTTATGAAATTTTTCTCTAGCTTGTTTGTTGCTTTTGCCTTTGCGGTCGTGTTTTCTGCCATGCCGTTGAACGCCGAGCCGGTTGCGGATGGGGCAGAAGCGACGACTTCTGTGATCGGCCGTGTCGTGATTCCTGATGAGGTGCCAGAGGGGATCGATACCGAGGGTCTAGCGATTACGGATGCGGTTGTCTTACTCGAAGGCAAGTACTCGCATCCCAGAATGCCCTATCCGGCGAATTGGCGTGAGATGACACCCGCTGAGCGTGGTACTTGGTTTGCCGAGTTTGAAAAATCAGATGCGTACGAAGACTATACCCAACGGGTCGAAGAGGCCCGTGCGAAACGTACGACTTACACGACAGAGATTCAAGAGGATGGCTCGTTTCGTTTCGAGGGGGTCAACCCCGCGTGGTATCGGCTCAGCGTACGGATCATGCACCCCAAGGCGGCGGAGCCCTCTGATGAACTTGCTCGGGCACAATTCAGTTTTGGATTCATCATTCAGAATGCCGATGTGCCCTTCAACTTCGGCACGCGGGCGTTGAAGCTGAAAAACGTGCTGATGCCAGGGGATAAGGCACCGGAGTGGACCGCGAAAGGATACGACGGTGGCGAGATCAAGCTGTCGGACTTCCGCGGCAAGTACGTACTGGTTGACTTTTGGGCCACATGGTGTGGACCGTGCAAAGCCGAAATACCAAACCTAGAAGCGGTGTATAAAAAATATGGCGGTGATCGTTTCGAAGTGATCGGTTTAAGCCTGGATGAAAACATTGATCTACCGAAGGCTTTTCATGGGGATAACCACTCGCACTATGTGCATGGCTATCTCGGGAAGTGGGGTACTACCGAAACAACTGCCCGCGACTATGGCGTGATTGGTATTCCTTCAATTTGGCTGATCGGGCCCGACGGAAAAATCATCGCTCGTGATCTAATGGGTAAGCCACTGCGTGAAGCGGTGCGCCGAGCACTTGAGGGCAAGGCTGAAGCTAAAACGCAGTAACGCTTAGCTCTTCATAGTGCTAAAGCCAACACATCCAGCTAACGGCTTCATGCATCGACAGCTTTAGGCAACAGTTCCACCGCAACCCGTCCGACGATAAACACCGCGAACAGGTAGGGCATCGTTCGGCTGTCGCCCATCGCGAAGCCGACCCAAGCGAAGGCCAGCGACAGGCCGCAGACGACCGCGTAGATAAACATGCGGATGTCGACGCCGCGCGGGGAGAGCGGGCCGCGGAGGCGGGGGATCATGATGAGCCAGACGTAGCCGGGCAGGACAGTGCCGTAGAAGAGGAGGAAGACGCGGTAGCCCGCCTCGCCCCATGTGAGGTCGGCAAGCAGTCGAGGGAAGTCGGGTAGGCCTTCGAGCCGAGCCGCTAGGCCAAGCAGGATCGCCAAGCCGCCAGCGGCGACGAGCCAGGGGATGTTGGCCTGTTTATCTTCCATCGCCTCTCGGACGTGGACGGTGACCGTGAAGCCGGCCTGCAGGGTCAGGTGCACCGCGAGGAGTACGAGCCAAAGGCCATTGAGTTTCGCGTCGGGGTCGCCATGGATGAAGGGCAGGAGTTGTGCTCCGTAGCAGATCGAGAAGACGATCATGGAGCAAAACACGATGCCGAAGCCGAAGAAAAAGGCGAGCACGCCTGTGCCGGGCGACGTATTGATCCGTGCCCGGTGAAACGTTAGGTCTAAATAAGGGCACAGCGCAAAGCCAAACAGCGCGGCCGGGGCGAACCACAGCAGGTCCGTCTTTGTCAGGCGATTCTCAACCGTCGGCCAAGCCCACTGCGCAAGGGACCATGCTCCCGGGGCCTGAGTCGCCCAGCTAAAACACCCCCAAGAAACAACCGCGACCGCCACAGCGACAAATAGCATTGCGGTGTTGCGGTTCCGCAGGCCAAGCATCGCACACAGCCCCACCGCGACCACAAGCATCGGCACCGCGGCGAGCCCAAACAGCTTGCTAAACAGCCAAGCGACGACAAACAAGTGAAACGCCACCGTGATCACAGTGAAGTTCTGACACGCGACCCGGTGGTTGGTCACGATATTGACCGACCACTGCGGCCGATACAGCACCAGCCCCATCGCCGCGGCGCCGAGGACGTTGGGGATCGCGAAGACGAACCAGCCATAAAGCCCATAGTCCCGGAGCAGTAGTGCCGGGAAGACCATGCCGATGATCCACGTCCACGAGCAGCCGAGGAAGACACCCCAAAGCAGCCCAGCGATGGGCCCGCGCGTGAAGGGTGTGCCGGTGTCGGGTTGGATGGGGTATGAATCGTTTTTCACGAGCGGATGATTGTATCGAGACACGGTGACGGACAAGTGTCCGGCCCGGGTAGCCTAGCAATTGCAGGCAGTAAAGCCGATATCCAGCCGATTAACTGGTTTTATTAACTAAGTTTGTATGTTGCAGTGTAATATTTTGAACGACGGGCTACTTACTACTGTCTGCATGTATTTCTCGGCAGTAGAAAAGGGCAAGTCCGTATGAAGCGTTTCTTTAGTAATGTAATCGTGATGGGTGTATCGGCTTTGGCTGCTTCATCCGTCGTCGCTGATGATGTTGATGTGTATCTCGTGCTAGGTCAGTCTAATGCGGGCAACTTCGCTGAAACCGCAAGCACGGGTTCGACTGATGTTGGCTTCAATCTGGATTTTGCTCGGGTTCAGGACCGTCCTGATTTTCTGGTTGGACCCGGAGAAACCAGCGGCGCATTTTCGACCCGTTTGTTAGAGCCTACGAATGCTGTCTCAGTGCTGGCTCAAGGCTTGCACAACGGAAAAGATGTCGCTGTACTCAGCTATATCCGCAACGGTGCGTCGATCACACCAGGTATCAATTTTTATAGTAACGGGACGCCTTATTACTGGGGCAGTGACCCATCGGTCTCGCCGCAGCCAGATAACACTTCGTTATATGGTGCTCATCTGGCATGGGTCGGCGCTCGCCTTACCGAAATCAGCTCTCGCGGGGATACCCCGGTTGTGAAAGGCGTGTTCTGGTACCAAGGCGAAGGAGATGCGGGCGCTAACGTGAGCTCCGCGGTTTACCAGGCTGGGCTAGAAGGCCTGCTTGATCGACTACGTTCTGATTACGGCGCAGATCTCCCAGTGATCGCAACGGAGATTCGGAACGGCAATGTTGCCAGCGGATACAACCTCAATCAGTCCAACGCGATCAATGATGCCGCTAAAGCAGTGGCGGCGAGTGATGATTTTTTCGACATCGTTGATCCGAATGATCTGTCATACAGATCGGCAAACGATGTGCACCTGAATAATTCTGGCTTGGCAGACTTGGCTCCGATATGGACGGACGCGTATCTACAGATTGTCCCAGAGCCGAGTAGTCTTGTTCTGTTGGGGTTGAGTGGGTTGGTCTTGATTCGTCGTAGGCGATGATGGCTCGAAACGGTTGACTGTTGTACAACTAGAAACAGCTATCGCGTCCTTCCGGGCCTTGATTGATCATTCAACTTTGGGATTTGGCTTGCCATGAATGACGAGTTGATGATGAGCCCGCGTCACGCGGCGCTGTAGACGAGTTTAGTTTCAGCTCGCAACCGGAAAAGTCCGCGTCGTAGGGATGGTACTGAAAGGTTGACTTGGCCATGAAGCGGCAGCTGATAGTGCTTGCGGTGCCAAGAGAATCCGAGATTGGCGTTTGGGGACTGGCCAAACCATAGTAGCGCCAGGAGTTCCTCGAATTGAGCCGGGGGGAGTGATCGGGCGATCTCTTGTGTCGAACCGCCTTTGATGAGCTGCTGAATCGCGCGTTCGACAACGCGCTCCGATAGATGGATTAGGCCAGACATTGTTTTGATTTTCCGTGATCCAAAGTGGCTGTGAATCAATACGCCCGGACGACGCCGATGCAGATGCCTTGGATT
>JBGCDC010000462.1:0-4369 GCA_045105055.1 Phycisphaeraceae bacterium
CCACCCGTTCCCATCCCGAACACGGCCGTTAAGCCCAGCACGCCGATGATACTGCCACCGCGGGAAAGTAGGTCATCGCCGGCTTTTTGAACCCTCGTACCCTAAAGGTATGAGGGTTCTTTTTTTGCGCCGACATATCCAATCGGCGTAGCGTGCTTCAGCACGCGGGTCTCTTTATACAGCTATCAACTTCACGAAATTGAACACAGGCCATACCCACCAGACCGCAATGAAAACTGGGATGAGTGACACCGCTACGATGGGTATCTCCCGGCGCTTGACTTCCGTGATCGCGTACCACAGCGCGAGCGAGCCTAGCAGCATCATCATGCCAATTAGCGCTGCCGAGCCAGCCAAACTGAAACCACAAAAGTAAATAAGTAGCGGGGCGGGCACGCAGAAAAGAATTGCGCACGCCACGCCCAGCCACCTTCTGCTCGGCCGACTCATGCGCCACGTTGTGTACAGCACCGCGAAAATCAGCAGTGCATAGATCAAGGGTGACAGCCGCATCATCCACCACAAATCACGCAGATCTTGATATGGATTGAAGGGCGAGGGGTCCTCGATCACAACCGCATCGGGGCTCACTTCCGCGCTCGACAGCGACCACCCCGTCTCCGAACGCACCACCATCGTCGGCGTTCGCTTGGAGTGATCGGTTTTCTCAGCATCGAATTCCCGGATTAAGGACCCCACATTAATGACGTGCCCGCCCGTGTGCGAAATCATTCCAGGCGACCACGGCGAGACGTACAACCAACGCGATGCCCCCGTCGCCCGGTCCAGGCACTCGACCTGCCCGCGCGCAGTTGAAAGTAGTAGAACTTCGTCGGTCAGCGTAAAGGACGGCACGCTGTCTTCACCGGCGCGCAGGTGTGGGACGATCAGTCTGAGTACGCTGCCGTTGTCTTCAATGCGCAAACGAAATGGCGAGGCACCAACCGCAGAGAGAGATTCATCAAAAGCCTTGAACGCGCCCTTAACAAATTCAGGCACCGGCTTATTGAAGTTGGCATGCCCCACGGGGCGTTCGTCGGTCGGATAGCCATTTGTATCGAAATACCGTTCGCCGATCCGCACGTATTGATAGAACTCTTCGCCGAATTGTTCGTGCTTGATCGTCTGGAGTTGGCCGTCGGACGAGACACGATACACCGAGATATTCTTGACATCATGGCGCGACTGATCGATGGCGTATATTTCGTCGCCAGACATCGAGAAACTACGCTGCTGATCAGCGGGCGAGACGATGGCATGCTGGCGGAGGACTTCGCCGGTCTCGATTTCGACCAGAAATAGCTTGTCGGGTGCTTTTGAGTCAGCGAAAGTATCGGCGGATTGAAAGATCATCGCCCGATCTTGCTCGATGGTGATGTAACCCGCGTATCCATTAAGCGACCAGCGCCGCTTGCCTGTCTTTGTATCCACCGCATAGACGGCCTGGTTATCACTTAGAAGAACCATGCCGGGCCGAACCGCCTCGATATACGGGATGTAGTCTTCGGTGGATATCACCCAGCGTTTTTTCAGTGTGCTCCAGTCAAGCAGATAGAGCTGGTTCCAATCCGTCACCAAGAGCCCAGCATCACAGCCCCGGACTCGCACGCCGCTTGGCCCACTGGTCAGCCGGTGTAGGACTTTGCCGCTCGCGAGATCCAGTACCGTTAGCGTCTCGTCGGCCTGCGCGAAATAAACTCGGCCGTCATGCACAACGACTGGCCCGGCAATTCCGCTTTGGTACCACATCGTGGCGAAAACCGGTTGCGCAATCACACACAGGCCGATCATTATCAGCCAGCAACCCCACCGCCACAACAACGCGCGGAAACCAATGCTTTTTGTCATAGACCTAGTATGTCACTGGAGCGATCAAACGCAAAGAACAATTTTTCTAGAACCTGAACGCTAGCCTAGCCCGCTTTAGCGGGCGGGGGTTTGTGGATGCGGAGTTTGCGCGGGTTGGGATGGATCAACCCGCGTGCTGAAGCACGCTACGCCGGACTTAGTCTTGTTTGGGTTTTTGGTAGCGGGCGTAGGGGACGCCGGTGAGGAAGGCGTCTAATTGCGCGGCTCGTTTGATCGCGCGGTTGACTTCGATGTTGATTTTGGTGTGTGGGTAGTTTTGATAGTCGTCGCAGACGCCGTGGCGTTTGGATTGGGTTTGGATGTAGCGGTAGGTGAGTCGGCCTTGTTTGACATCGCGTAGGCAGCCGTCGAAGTATTCGTGGCCGCGCTTGTCGCCCCAGAACTTGAGCCCGGCGGAGCGCTCTTTAGCACGCGGGTTGTTGTTTGGGTTTGAAGGTGGTTGTGGGTTTGGTTTAGACCCGGGTGCGAAGACCGACCCGCGTGCTGAAGCGCGCTCCGCCGGGAGCCAGGGGGCGTACACGTTGTTAGCACGAAGATGGTCATTCACGAGTTTCGCCACGCTCCCGTGAATCCTTTGCATCATTGTGGGCAACTCGCTGCCGACTTTCAGGTAGCCGATGGTGTGGTAATGGTTATCGAGTAGCGAGGTGACCCAAGGCGTGAAGCCATGCGCTTGGGTGTAGTGCTCGAACCGATCCCAAAAGATCGCTTTGGCTGGTTCGTCTGCGAACGCGGGGAATCGCTCTTGGCATCGTACGGTGATGAAATAGACTTGGTTATCAACATGCCAGTGCTCGAATCGGTGCTGGGTGCCACGCATTGTTCGGCGTGAGTTTGAGGTTTTGGTCATGCGCTTGGACATGGGGTCGATTTTAAGCAGTTGAGCAAGATGAGCCAAGGACCTCGGCGTCGTGTGCTTCAGCACGCGGGATCGGTGTTTGGGTTCTGCATTCTGGGTTCACCATACTGAACAACCCGCGTGCTGAAGCACGCTGCGCCTAGGGGGTATGTGGGGTGTGCGCACCGATGTGGTGTTTGCTGCTTGGGTATGGGATATGACGAATTTGATCGGGCGCTGCTTGATGCGTGGTATCTGGTACGCGAGAAATGTAAAAACGACCCCGCGCGGCTTGCGTAAATCCTGCGGCGGGGGGGATGTCGACCTATACCCGGCCTTTGCGCTCGTGGTCGCTCGTGCTGCGGGCCAACGATAAGCGGATTGATGACAACAACGCGATGGGGCTTGTGCGCATGGACCGCGCACAAATTCGGGCGCTTTGCTCGCCAGTGAAAATTGATTCGCCCGTTTCATTAGGTCAGGCGGCGCGGCTGTTTGGCGTGAACCGTACGACCGTTTCGCGCTGGGCGGATCCCATCGATTCGGAACTTACTTGGTGGCAAGATGTGCAGCGGCAGATGAACGAGATGCGGGACATGAAGTGGCCGCCAAGCACGTACCGGGTGACGGGCAAGCGGCTGATGCTTGAGCACTTCGTGAACCGTGCGAACGTCAAGCGCAGCGTGACGCGCGTCTGGACGCCGAGATTCTATGGCCTAGATCCCGGCGGAGAGGTGTGGTCGGGGGACTGGGGCGAGAGACGCACGGGGTTGGCCGATCGGGTGAGCACGGGGTTTATGCAATCATTGCAGCGCGTGGATCGGCGGCTGGGTCAGTTTAACCCGAGTGCAAAAGCTCCCGCCGCGAGGGTGTTTCAGTGGGTGTGCCCGGCGGAGGCGGGTGGGTGTGGTCGGCTCGTTTACAAGTTGTTTTTGCCGATGCCGTACTGGACGCTGGTGCGGATATTCGGGGAGATCTCGGGTGTTGAGCAGGGCGTTGACCCGGGAGCGGAAGCATCTGATGGTAAATTTTTGTGCTTGCGGTGCGCAGGGCTGGTCTACGAATCGGCAGAGCTGGGGTGCGAGCCAGGGACACGGCGGAATGGGGCGCGTCGACGGGTGGATGTTTTGGATCGTTTGGTCAAGCGGGTGAACGGCGGGGCGCTTCGTCGGCGGGACGCATTTACAGATTCCTAATCGTGAGAAATGTAGAAATAGTTGTTAATTTTGCCGGTAATCCGGTACAATCTTTTTGTTGCCGGTGCAAAGGTGCCCGGGACAAAGGCTACGGTTAGAGACGAACGTGAAGCATGGCCGGGCGTTCCGGCAGGACCCCGATCGGACTCGAGACTGTTAGGAGCTTCACGATGAAACTCTACGTTGGTAACTTAAATTTCCGCACCACCCAAGAATCGCTCGAAGGACTCTTCTCCAACTATGGTGAAGTCCAGGAAGTCGCGATCATCACTGACCGCGAAACCGGTCGTCCTCGTGGCTTTGCGTTTGTCACCATGGCAGACGAAGGCGGCAAGGAAGCGATCGAAGCCCTGAACGGCCAAGAGTTCGAAGGTCGTACCCTCAACATCAACGAAGCACGCCCGCGCGAACAACGCGGTGGCGGTGGCGGTGGCGGTGGCGGCGGTGGTGGTGGCCGAGGTGGCGG
>JBGCDC010000463.1:0-5930 GCA_045105055.1 Phycisphaeraceae bacterium
GGGGGGTGTCGGGCATGTATTTGCTCTGAATTATTTATTTAATACTTGAATACTTAGCGAGTCACAAAATAGTAGAGAAACAGAAGTACAAAAAAACCAACGCACAGAGCAATTAATGCCCAAAGCGGCGAGATTTCTTTGTCTTTTAGTGCGTCACCAGTAGGCACTGAACGTCCTGCCTCATCGATGCCAATAATATTTCGAATCCATTCAGGCGCGGAACCACGTACCCCGAACATAATGGCACACACACCCGTGAGAAAAATAAATGCCATTACTAAAACGATGGCAATGGTCATTTGAATGGCATCATCATTCCCATCGGAAACGAACTGAATAGCACCGTTGACAGTCGCCAGTGCGACAAGGCAAGCAGCCGAGCCTAGTGCGACAAGTGTTTTACGTGAATTTGCCATCTTTAAGAGTGTTACATTATTAAAACAAGGCATTTTCAACCCCTATACCTCCAACGCCTGTGCATTCACATCCACATTTCCATCCACCGGGTACAGCGCCTCGGCGTCACCCCACTCACCGGACAACAACAACTCGATCGCTTGCTCGATCTCTTCGATGAGGAAGGGCTTGCCTTGGATCTTGTTGAGGCCGCGGGCGTCGCAGAGGTATTTTCCTCTGAGGATCAGGCGGAGTTGGCCGTTGTTCAGCTCGGGGATGAGGACTTGGTCGAACTTGGCGAGCACCTCGCGGAGGTTGCTCGGCATGGGGTTCATGTAGCGGAGGTGTGTGCAGGCGACTTTTTTGCCTTGCTCGCGGATGTTGTTGACGGCGGTGAGGATCGAGCCGTAAGGCCCGCCCCAGCCGAGGACGAGCAGCTTCGCGTCTTCGTCGCCCGTGACTTGGATGTCCGGGACCATGTTTGCGACGCGAGCGACTTTTTCAGCACGGATGCGGGTCATGGTCTGGTGGTTGGTGGGGTCGTAGGAGACGGCGCCGGAGCCGTTGGCTTTTTCGAGGCCGCCGATGCGGTGCTCGGTACCGGGGTTGCCGGGGATGGCCCAGGGCCGGGTGAGGTTTTCGTTGCGGGTGTAGGGGGCGAAGCCGGGGTCATCTTTTTCGCCGGTCGGTTCGTAGTCGGCATGGGTGATCTCGATCGGCTCGAAGTCGCTTTCCTTTGGCACGCGCCAAGGCTCAGAGCCGTTGGCGATGTAGCCGTCCGTCAGCAGGACGACGGGCATCATGCGGGTCAGCGCGATGCGGCAGGCTTCGATGGCAGCGTTGAAGCAGTCGCCGGGGGACTGGGGCGCGATGACCACGGCTGGGCAGTCGCCGTTTCGGCCATACATGGCTTGCCAGAGGTCGGACTGTTCGGTCTTGGTCGGCAGGCCTGTCGATGGTCCGCCGCGCTGAACGTTGACGACAACGACGGGCAGCTCAGTCATGACGGCCAGGCCGAGCGCTTCACCCTTCAATGCGAGGCCTGGGCCGGACGTGCCGGTGACGCCGAGTTGTCCTGCGAAGCCGACACCGATCGCGGCGCACATGGCAGCGATCTCGTCTTCCGCTTGGAAGGTCTTGACGCCGAAGTTTTTCGCGGGCGCCAAGTAGTGCAAGATGTCCGAGGCGGGCGTGATCGGATACGTGCAATAGTGCAGCGATTTCTTCGCTAGCTTACTCGCGGTGATCAGGCCCATCGCTAGCGCCTCGTTGCCCGTGACCTTGCGGTACAGGCCCTTGGGGATCGGGGCCTTGGCGACGGAGTAGCGGACGGGGAAGATCTCTGCGGTTTCGCCGAAGAAATAGCCGGCCTTGAGCGCGGCGATGTTTGCATCCGCGACCTCGGGGCGATTTTTCCGCACCGCGAATGTCTCGGTGAGGTGGCGGATCGTCGTGTCCAACGGCCGATCAAAGATCCAGTACACGATCCCCAGCGCGAACATGTTCTTGCAGCGGTTCACATCCTTAGGCGACATGCCGCTGTCCTTGAGCGCCTCTTGATTCAATTTCGTGATCGGCACTTTGTAGAGCTTGAACTGCTGCTCGTACTTCTCGTCTTCGATCGGGTTGTAGCCGGGCTCGAAGCCTGCTTTCTTGAGGTTGGTTTTGGAGAACTCGGTTTCGTTGACAACGACAATGCCGCCGGGCTCGACGTCAGCAATGTGTGCTTTGAACGCGGCCGGGTTCATGGCGATGAGCGCGTTGACGACGTCGCCGGGCGTGAAGATTTGTTCAGCGGCAAAGTTGACCTGGAAGCCGGAGACACCCGCGACGGTTCCGGCAGGTGCGCGGATCTCTGCGGGGTAATCGGGGAGGGTCGCGACGTCGTTGCCGAGGATCGCGGAGGTGTCAGTGAGCTGCGTACCGGCGAGCTGCATGCCGTCACCGGAGTCGCCGGCAAAGCGGACGACAGCGGAGTTGCGGGCATTAGCAGCGGCGGCGGCTGGGTTGGTTGTTTCGGTGGCCATCTTGGCGTTCTTCCGTGGCTGGCGTGGGTCGTTTGGGGAAACGTCTCATTGTAACCGCGTCGGACGCAGAAACCAATGTCACCCCGCAAGCCTGCTGCCCAGTGCCGCCCCAGCGATGAACAGCACGATGCCGACGGCGTTGTGGGCGAGGATATGCCCGCCGGCCAGGACCCACTGCTGTTTTTGCATCAGGTCCGAGCTGAGGTACGCATAGGTCGAAAACGTCGTGAAGGCGCCCATGAACCCGGTGAGCAGGATTAGGCGTGCGGGGTGATCGTCCATCGCCTTGGCGGAGAGGTAGGCCAGGACCATGCCGAAGAGCAGGCAGCCCAAGGCATTGGAGAGGAGCGTGCCGTAGAGCGGGTGCTTGCCGTCGTGCAAGAGTCGGCTGTCGATCGCGACGGTCAGGCCATACCGAGCGAGCGTCCCCATCGCACCGGCGAACGCGAGGGCCAAGAGTTGTAATGGCATCGACATAACGGTGTCATCGACACAACGGGTCTATACTCTCGCGTTTCTACCCGCGACGATCATCATGCCCAACCCCCACTACCAACGCGTTCTCCAGCAAGACCAATCGCTGCCCGCGCCGCTGCGCTGGCTGTCCCGCGCGATGAGTTCGTGGTGGACGATCGGCGTGCTCGGCGTGTTCGTCGTCGGCTATGTCTTCTTCGCTCACGCCCCCATCCTCGACAAGTACATCTGGCAGTGGCGGATGTTCGATACGACCCAGCACGCGATGCTGACGTGGTGGCCGTTGCTCGTCGCGGCGTGGCTGCTTGCTGTGGTACTAATTTGGTCGGCGATGCGGCGGCTGCCTTGGCGGCTGGACAACCTCGGGGCCTTCGTCGCGGTGCTCGGGCTAGCGATTATTTTGGTCAGCCAGTCGTGGGCGTTTCGCAGTCAGAGCGTCGGCATCGCAGCGGTGCCCATCACCGAAACCACGGGCAACGCACAAGTCGACGCCATGTCGCTCAACTACACCACGCGCTACGGCGACACGCACGACCGCGTTCTCGTCGTCATGGTCAGCGGTGCCGCCCCACTCACCATCCCTCTCGAAGGCATCCCCCGCTGGAACGACGCGACCGGCGATCGGATGCCCCGGCTCAAACTTCACGACGACCCAAAACTCGCCTCGGCCATCGGCTACGGCACACGCATCACGACCACCGCATACATCGCCGACGGCGAGCTCACTGAAAACGAAGACGGCACCCAGTCCGCAGAACCAACCGACAAAGGTTTTCGCAACCACACCGAGCTGCCCTACCCGAGCAACGCCCTGCTCGCACTCGAAATCACCGCCGACCTCGAAGACGGCAGCACGCAAACGACGACCGCTTGGATCCCTTTCGAGCCGGAAGGCACGGACTCACTGGTGCCCAAGCAATTTTTCCCCATTGAAGGTTTAGGTTCGGTCGGCCTCGCGTTTCGACCAGCGAGTAAGAAGATGCCGTTTGCGTTGGCGGGAATGGATGACATGTATGAATTGAAGGGAATTGTCTCCCCCGACTTACACATCGCAGATGCGGATATAGCAGGAAGGCTTATACAGCCAACTGTTTTCAATCTTTCCCCAAGCCATCGAGTGGCTGAATATCGATCGATGGAAGATACCGGCGGCACAAAGCTATTCACAATAAACTGGATCACTGCGCTTGAGGGAAACACCAACCCTCAAAATCATTTTTTTGTCGCGGTGTCCACTGGGAGCACCAACCCCTTCATCCTCGCCGGCATGATCACCTTCGTTCTCGGCGTCTTCCTCGACCGCCTGCTCGACTGGCTCGGTGGCCGCTCCAGCAAACCTAAAGCCGCGGCGAAGGGTGAATCGCCCGACAAATCACTAACTCCTGCCGAATCGCCCTAGCGTCTAACTCCCCGCCGGGGTACAGTAATAACTCGCACGATATTCAACCCACGAAAGGCCCGAGCTCACGCCCGGACCCCACTGATGAACCCGACTGAAGACACCAACAAACCTGCCGACTCCGCCCCAGCTAACGACGCCGCTGAGCCCACAACCGAGGCAGCCGCTGCCGAAGTTACGCCACCGACGCCCGAGCCCGTGGCACCGGCAGAAGATGCCGCCGCACCAACTGCTGATGAGCCCACGCCAACCGAGCCCGCCGCCGACGTTGACATTGACGCCGAAGTCAACGCCGCGCTAGGCGACCAAAGCATGGAACAACTCATTGACCAAGCCGACGCGGCAGCCGCCGCTTCAGCGGCCGCTGAAGAAGAAACCCCGCTGCACCACGAGCTCCGCCGCGGCCGAATCTCCGCCATCCGTGGCGAGGATGTCTTCATCGATATCACCGGCGACACCGGGAAACTCCAAGGCGTCGTCCCCCTCCAGCAGTTCGACCGCCCGCCCCGCATGGGTTCGATCATGGACTTCGTCGTCGACCACATCGACGAAGCGCAAGGCCTGATGTTCCTCTCCCGCGAAGGCGCGATCTCCCGCACCACTTGGGACACCCTGCACAAGGGCTCCGTCGTCGAAGCACGCTGCACCGGCCACAACAAGGGCGGCCTCGAGCTCGAGCTCGTCGGCAACATCCGCGCCTTCATGCCCGCCAGCCAAGTCGACCTCAACCACATTGATGACTTCGAGCCCTTCGTCGGCCAAAAGCTTGAAGCCACCGTCACCGAAGTCGATCGCAAGCACAAGAAAGTCATGCTCAGCCGACGCGCTCACATCGAGCACACACGCAAGCACGCTAAAGAAAAACTCCTACAAACCCTCGAAGTCGGCGACATCGTTGACGGCAAGATCGCAAACGTCGTCGAGTACGGCGCGTTCATCGACATCGGCGGTGTCGACGGCCTATGCCACGTCTCCGACCTCAGCTACCAACACGTCACCAAGCCAGGCGACGTCGTCAAACAAGGCGACCCCGTCCAAGTCAAAGTCCTCAAGATCGACAAAGACAAGGGCCGAATCGCGCTGGGCATCAAACAGGTCCAACCCGACCCGTGGGACACCGCGACCGCGGGCCTATCCGCCGGGACAGAAGTCACCGGCACCGTGACTCGCACCGCCAGCTTCGGTGCGTTTGTCGCGGTCGGCGATGGCGTCGAAGGCCTGCTACCCATCTCCGAGATCTCCTGGAAACGCATACACAAGTGCGAGGATGTCATCAGCGTCGGCCAAACGATCCGCCTGAAGGTTCTAACGTTCGACGTCAAGAAAAAGAAGATGTCCCTCTCGCTCAAGCAAATCGCAGGCGATCCATGGATCGATGCGGTCAGCAAATTCGCTGAAGAAAGCTGGGTCCAAGGCAAAGTCGTCAGCGTTCAAGACTTCGGCGCGTTCGTCGAACTCGAAGAAGGCGTAGAAGGCTTGGTTCACATCTCAGAACTGGCCGACGGCCGAGTGAAGCAAGTCACCGACATCGTCAACGTCGGCGACGAGAAAAACTTCCGTATCAAACAAATCGACACCGAAAAACGCAAGCTCGCCCTAAGCCTCCGCAAGGACTCGGGCCCACGCGGCGGCGA
>JBGCDC010000464.1:0-5634 GCA_045105055.1 Phycisphaeraceae bacterium
GCAAACTCACACGATTACGCGCATCACGGGCCTGCGAAAGATGCTTGAAGTATTGCTGCGCCTCGGACGTCTGCACCGCACCTTTGCGATTGCGTAGGCCCAGGCGGACCAGTTTGTCATTGGTCATGTGGTAAGCATCCATCGGCAGACCCACCGCCGCGCCGGGCTGCGCCGCGTTAATCAAATTGAGCACCAATTTGGCGAGCGTGCTCTTACCACTGCCCGGCACTCCAGCAATCGCGAGAATCGCTCGCTGCGTGCTTGGCGGCTTACGCTGAATCAGTGCTTTAACTAGTTGTGCGATGCCCTTGTCATCGAGTGTGATGATCGACGGCGGGTGCGTTGGCTCGTTAAGCGGCATAGACAAAGTCTAACGCGACGCTGCCGACGTGCCCCGCTACACTCAGGTCATGGCCAACCGACCGCCCGAATCCGTCATCGAGTTGCTGCAAGACATGGTGCGTATCGACACCGTGAACACCGCACTCACCGGCAAGCCCGAGGCCGAGGCAGAGCTGGTTGCGATGCTCGCGCAGATCGCCGGGCAGTGGATGCTCGAAATCGAACTGCTGCCGGTCCAAGGCCAAGCATCGCAATTATTGTTGACACACCGCGTTGGTCACGATCGGCCTTGGATTTTATTCGATAGCCACCTCGACACGGTCGCGGTGGACCATATGACGATCGACCCGTTCGCTGCTGAGCTGCGCGAGGGCAAAGTCTTTGGGCGAGGCACTTGCGACACCAAGGGCACCGGCGCAGCGATGCTCTGGGCCCTGCGTGATTACGCGCAGCAATCCGATCAGCCTAACAACATCGCGCTGCTCTTTAGCGTCGATGAAGAGATCGCGATGACGGGGATCCAGAGCTTCGTTAACAACGACCTGCCGAGGTTGGGCTGGTCGCCGGAGATGGTGATCGTCGGTGAGCCGACGGAGCACGTTCCGGTGATCGCGCACAACGGCTGTGTGCGATGGGAGATCGAAACCCATGGCAAGGCAGCGCACTCCTCAACACCATGGGAAGGCCACTCCGCAATCACCGACATGGTCAAGGTGCTCTTGTTATTGCAGCGCGACTACATCGACAAGCTTGACGCGGAGCACGACCTGACCGGCCGAGCGGTGTCGAGCGTGAACGTCATCAAGGGCGGCAATGCTCCGAACATCATTGCCGAGCATTGCGCGTGCGAAGTGGATCGTCGCGTGGTGCCGGGCGAAGACCCGCAAGCAGTGCTCCCCGCCGTCGCCGCACTGCTCGACGCACTCAAGGCGGACGACGAAGCATTCACCTATACGCAGACACTCAAGGTCGCTCACCCTCCATTGTTGCCCGAGTCGAGCGAACCAATCTTGCCACTAGTCAAGCAAGCGATCAACGCATGCGGCGTACGCAAACCCAACGTCGGCGCCCCCTTCGCCACACATGCGGGCTACCTCGCCCAAGCAGGCCACCCCACCCTCGTCCTCGGCCCGGGCAGCCCGTACCCCGCGCATACAAAAGATGAGTGGGTGTCGGTTGCAGAGATTGAATTGGGCGTAAAGGTCTACACCGCACTGATGAACAGTGACTTTAAGAACCAGTAGTTGCTGCCTGTTTCTCGGCTGGCTTCTTGCTGAACTTGGCAACGAAGCTGGTGATCATGTAGTAGAAGACAGGGACAAAGACGACGCCGACGATCGTTGCGAGGATCATGCCGAAGAAGACGGTGGTGCCCAAGGAGCGTCGGCTCATCGCGCCCGCACCGACGGCGATCACTAGCGGAGCGGTGCCCGCGACGAACGAGAACGCCGTCATGAGGATCGGTCTGAAGCGTAGGCCCGCCGCTTCGATCGCGGCGTCTTTTGGTGACAATCCATCTTCACTACGCTGCTTCGCAAACTCGACGATGAGGATCGCGTTCTTTGCGACAAGCGCGATCAACAGGATGAACCCGACCTGCGTGTAGATATTGATGTCGTAGCCGCGAGAGAAGATACCCACAAGCGCGCCGAGCACACCGAGCGGGATGGTGAGCAGGATCGCGATCGGCGTCGTCCAGCTTTCGTACTGCGCAGACAAGACGAGGAAGACGACGATGATGCCGAGTACGAAGGCAATGATCGCGGCACTACCTGTCTTAAGTTCTTGATAGGTCGCGCCGGTCCAGTCGTAGCCGAAGCCTTTCGGTAGATTCTCATCGGAGAGCTCGCGCATCGCTTGGATTGCGTCGCCGGTGCTTTTACCAGCGGTGGGCTGAGCGGTGATTGAGGCAGACGGGTAAAGGTTATAGCGATTGATCGCCTGTGGGCCGGAGGAGTCCTCCACCTCTAAAAACGTGCCTAACGGCAGCGTCTCACCCTGCTTGTTGCGGGCCTGGAGGTTTTTGATGTCGCTCTTCTCATCGCGAAACTCACTCTCCGCCTGAACGAAGACACGGAAGACACGGTTGAGATAGTTGAAGTCGTTGACGTAAGAGCCACCAAGGTTGGTCTGCAGCGTGTCGTTGTAGAGCTGTGGGGAGACGCCGAGGCGTTGTGCTTTCTCTTCGTCGATATCAACGAAGAGCTGAGGCGTCGTCGCGCGGTAGCCTGTAAACGGCCGCTCAAGGTCGGCGTGCTGGAACGCGGCAAAGACCATCGCATCCGCGGCTTGTTGCAGGGCGAGGTAGCCGTTGGCATTGGTGTCTTGCAACTCGTACTCGACGCCGCCTGCCTGGCCGATGCCAGTGATTGCAGGGGGTGCAAAGGGGAAGACCACGGCTTCTTGGATGCTCGCAAACTCCGCTCCGGCCTTGCCCATCACGGCCGTGACATCGGCCTTGGCCATGTCGCGGTCGTCCCAGTCTTCGAGAACGACGATGACCATCGCGTTGTTGGACGCAATCGTACCGGAGAGTAGCGAGAAGCCCTGGACGCTGAACACATCTTTAACGCCGTCTTGCTTAGCGCACATCGCTTCGACGCGCTCGAGCACTTCGAGCGTGCGGTCGCCGGTCGCACCGTCGGGGAGTTGCACGTTGACGAAGAAGTAGCCTTGATCTTCGTTGGGTAGAAAGCCGGTGGGGATGACCTTGAAGCCAAAGCCCGCCGCAACGACAACGCCGCCGAAGAGCACGACGGTGAGCACGGCGAGACGGATACCTTTGTTGACGAACCAGATGTAGCCGTCGCGGGTCTTATCGAGCGTGCTATTAAACAATTTGAACAGGGGGAACTTCACCGGCTTGGCAGGCTTGAGAATCAGTGCACAGAGCATCGGGCTAAGCGTTAGTGCGTTGATGGTGGAGAAGCAGGTGGCAAAGACGATGGTGAGCGCAAACTGCTGGTAGAGCGTGCCGGTGAGGCCGCCGATCATGGAGGCGGGGATGAATACGGCAAGCACCACGAGCGTCGTTGCGATAAGCGCGCCGGTGACCTCGCGCATGGTTTCTTTGGCGGCATCACGCGGGGCCATACCCTCGGTGATTCGTCGGGAGGTGTCTTCTACCACAACGATCGCATCATCCACCACGATACCGATCGCGAGGATCAGGCCAAAGAGCGTGAAGAGGTTGATGCTAAAACCAAAAGCGAGCATGACCGCGAACGTCGCGATCAGCGAGACGGGGATTGTCACCGTCGGCACGATCGTCGCTCGCCAGTCTTGCAAAAAGATGAAAGTGATGATCACGACCAAGAGCGCCGCGATAAGCAGTGTTGAGACAACTTCGCTGACCGATGAGCGGACATAATTGGTGAAATCAAACGTGATACGGTGTTCGACGCCCGCAGGAAATTCTTTGGATAAAACATCGAGCCGGGCTTTGACTGCGTCCGCGACTTCGATCGCGTTGGAGCCAGGCATTTGGTAGATGCCGATACCCACGCCATTTTGCCCGTTGAGTCGGGCCTGCCAGTCGTAGGTCTCTGCGCCGAGTTGGACGCGGGCGACGTCCTTGAGCCGGAGCGTCCGCGTCACAGTTTGGTCGTCGACCTCGGCCTCGGCTGTCTTGAGGATGATGTTCTCGAACTGCTCGACGGTTTCGAGTCGGCCCTCGGTGTTGACGATGTACTCGAACGAGCCCTCTGTTTTGGCGGGTGGCGCACCAATTCGACCGGCGGCAACTTGTACGTTCTGCTCACGCAAAGCGGCAAGCACATCAACCGTCGTCATGTCACGCGCCGCGAGTTTGTCTGGGTCCAGCCAAATACGCATCGCGTAATCTTGGCCGCCGAAGATAAAGACTTCGCTGACGCCTTCGATGCGGGCGAGTTCGTCTTTGAGGTAGAGCGTCGTGTAGTTGGACAGCGAAAGGAAATCGAAGCTATCGTCCGGCGAGATCATCGTCGCGACCATCAACAAACTCGGCGACTTCTTCTTCACTGACACGCCACGGGCACGGACCTCTTGGGGCAGGCGGGGCTCGGCGGCGGCGACGCGGTTTTGTGTGTAGACGACCGCTTGGTCCGGGTCGGTGCCAAGCTCGAAGGTGACATTGATGGACACACGGCCGGTCTGATCGGTCGTGGACTTCATGTAGATCATGCCCTCAACGCCGTTGACCTCCTGCTCGATCGGCGCGGTGACGGTATCAACGATCGTCGCCGGGTCGGCGCCGGGGTAGCTCGCGCTGATCTGCACGTTAGGCGGCGCGATCTCGGGGTACTGTTCGACAGGCAACAGCGGCAGACTGATCACGCCAAGCAGGACCATGAACAGCGCGGTGACCGTCGAGAAGACCGGACGGTCAATGAAGAAGGCAGAAATCACGCGTCTTCTCCGTCAGTGTCAGCGGCGGGCGTTGCTTCAGTTTCTTGTGATTCGACAGCAGGCTTAGGCTCGGCCGCTTCTTGCGGATTGACCACCATGCCCGGCCGGACTTTTTGAATCCCTACGGTGATGTACTGGGCATCAGGCGATAGGCCATCGACCACATACAAACCATCACCACTACGCATCACCAGTGTGATCGGCTGCTTCTTCACGGTCGGCCGCTTGTTCTCATCCATCTCGACAACGAAGACATACTTGCCCGAAAGATCGGTGCCAATCGCGTCCTCACGCACCAACACAGCGTCTTCGAGTTGTTCAAACGGCACACGGACTCGCACGAATAGGCCCGGCACCAGCGTGCCGTCTTTATTGTCGAGTTGGCCGCGAACGACGACCGTGCCTGTGCCGGTGTCCACCGAGCGGTCCCACCAGTCGATCTGACCTTTGTGCGAGTAGGTGCCCTTGGGGTCGGCGGCGGTGGCTAGGTCGACCACCGGCGGGTTGGCCCTGTAGTCTTCGCCGCGCTCGGCCGCACGGTTGATGTACTGTTGCACGATCTTCTCACTCGCATCGAAGTAAACGTAGATCGGGTTCATCTGCGTGACGCGGGTAAGGACCGTTGCCCCGCCGTTGCCGCCGACGAACGTGCCGACATCGACGAGGTTGCGCGACACTTCGCCAGCGATGGGTGACTTGACGTAGGTGTAAGACAGTTCGAGCTTGGCTTGGGCGAGTTTGGCTTCGCTGGCCATGCGCTCGGCAGTACGCTGCTTGAAGTCCGCATCCGCTTTGGTCAGATCGAGCTCAGCCGCCGCGCCGCGATCGAAGGAGGTCTTGACATTTTTGAAGACCGATTCTGCCGCGGCTTCGAGCGCGACCGATCGCTTCACATCCGCCTCG
>JBGCDC010000465.1:0-5911 GCA_045105055.1 Phycisphaeraceae bacterium
CGTGAGGATGTCGATGAGCCGACGATCCCCGACACCGCGACCGAGGCGATCGCTCCGCTGATGCAGCGTATGGACTCGACACAAGCCATCGGCTTCTACGATAGCCTCGTCCAGATCAAAGGCATCAACCCAGTCGCAACCGCAGAAGACTTACTAAATAGCCTCAAGCCGAAAGACGATGCCGAGTTATTGCTGGTTGTGGACCTATTGGATACACGGCTGCTATGGTCTAAAAAGTTCGCGCCCCTAGATCTGTGGATACGCTGGCTAAGTGTTCTCGCTGAGCAATCGGAGAGCGAGCTGACACTGGGCCAGACCGCCAAGCGCCTCGGAGAGTTACCCGAAGCCGTTGACGACCAGCGGATCGCGAAGGCCTTAACCACGCTATCGAAAAGTAAGCATGACACCGTTCGCAACGCAGTACTCAAAGTGATCGCGGGATATGCCGCGACCGCTAAGGACGCGACGGATTACGAGCAGCTGATCTTCAACCTCGGCAAGGATGCCAACCCCATCATCGCCCGCCGAGCATGGCTGACCGTCGGCCACCTCAACCCGTTGTCCGGCTTCGCGATCAACTGGCAAGACGCCGACCCCTCCGTTGCCGAGGCCATGCTCTGGGCTGCAGCGATGACAAACCCTGAGAACACCAAAGCGATTTGGCAGGCGTATGACAACGACGAGACACGCGAAGTGAGCTTGAATGCGTTGTCACGTTTGGAGGACGACGCGTCACAGGATCGCTTGAATCGCGTGATTATGCCAGCACCTCAGGAAGAGATCGATATCGATCCGGATCGCGTGATTGAATACCTCGCTTCGACTGATATGCCGACAAATGTGATGGACATCGCATGTGTATCGATTCGATCCAATGCCCGTGACAGCCTTGCGTTGATCGAGCGGATGGTACGGATGAGTCAGCCACAGCCACGCGTGCTAGGCGCCTTACTTGCGGGGATGAACGGAGCCAAGCCCACACTAATCGCAGGGGATTTTAAGACGCTGCTCCAACAATCGCCCGATACAACCACAACTGAATTGCACGCGATGACGGATGATGAGCTTGCTACCCTTGGCCTGTCTCGCGTCGATGCCCTACCTGCCTTGCTTGAAGCGGCTGCAGAGGCCCCACCATCGGCCAACCGTCAGAGCGAGGCGAAGCTGCTGCGTCTTGCACTATGGATGCGAAGCGATCTTGGCGAAGACTTCACACCCTTAGCAGAGGCGATGCTGTTCAACGATGAGCTGCCCAAGTCAACCGTTTTGATGTGCTTGCTATATCGACAGAGGCCCGTTGCGCTCGAGTATCTCTTTGGTGATCTAACGAGGCCTCGCCCCGACCTTTTCAAGCTCCTCATCCAAGAACGGTACTGGCACGTGTACCGACGATTTATCGATACCTCTGACCTGACGCTCTGGCTCTCGGGCCAGACGAAGGCACAAGGCTTTCAGCTCGAAGCGATGCGACAGTGGTACGCGGTCAATCGTTGGAAGATCGAGCAAGGGTGGTGGCCTATGCCGGTTGTCAAAGACGCCGACGAGTGATGGCTCAACCACGAAACCACTGGCTATGATGCCACACCTTCTTACCCAACCAATGGATACAAGCATGAGCAATCTCAACCCCACCGACCATCTCGTCCTCGACGCCATCAAGCAGCGATACAGCGCCTATCAATTCGCAGACAAGCCGGTTGAAATCGAGAAACTACAATCACTCTTTGAGGCGGCGCGATGGGCCGCGTCTTCGTTCAACGAACAGCCTTGGCGGTTTATCGTTGCGACGAATGACAATACGCCTGCCTACGAGAAAGCCCTCGGCTGTCTTGTCGCAGCAACCCAAGGCTGGGCACAGGCCGCGCCAGTTCTCGTGCTGGCCGCGATCAAGCACGACTTCACCTACAACGGCAGCCCGAACCGCGTGGCACTGCACGACCTTGGCCAAGCTGCCGCGAATATGGCGTTGCAAGCGGCCGACCTTGGCTTGGTCATCCATCAGATGGCTGGCATCGATCAAGGCAAGGTTGCGTCTGAGTACAACCTGCCCGAGGGTTTCACCGCCGAGACCGCAATCGCCATCGGCTACGCGGCGACGGATACCGACCTTAACGATGCCGAGGCACGAGCTCGCCAACGCAAGCCATTCGACGACTTTGTCTTTAGTGCGTCTTGGGACACGCCATCGGGCTTGTTTTAATCAAAAAAACAACACGATGTATCCAAGGGGGCCAAGCCTTCTTTGGCCACCTTGTTTTTGTGCGCGTGCCGCCTTGGCTGCGTGGGATTTATATTGCGTGTCAAGTTGCACGGCTTTACGCACTGATTTCATTATCCAGAAAGTCTTGGATCCACTCACGGATCTGATCGCGCACACGGCGGAAGCAGTCGATCGGTTCTTCGCCTAGATCATCGGGGTGATCTGGGTCTTCGAACGGATGATGCAGGACGCGCTTTGCACCGGCCAAGATCGGGCAGGCTTCCTTAGCAGAGTCGCAAACCGTCAGCACGCAGTCGAAGACCTGCTCGACGTACTCGTCGATATGATTCGAGGTGTTCTGGGTCAGATCGATGCCAAGTTCTTGCATCACTTGGATAGCCATGGGATGTACGCCTCCCTTGGGATTGGACCCGGCCGAGTAGGCCTCGACGCGCTCCTTGCCGAGATGACGAAGCCAACCCTCGGCCATCTGTGATCGGCAGAAGTTGCCGGTGCAGACGACGAGATATCGCTTGGGCAAGGGCGCTTCAATACTCATAGCCTGGATCCATCGGTGGGTGTTCATTCGTTATCGCGGCGTTGGTGTGCTGCGTGATCGGTAATTGCGGCAGTGCGGAGATAAAGCGTCGTCCGTACGGCTTGCTGACGATCCGTTTGTCGAGCACGAGGATCGTACCGCGGTCTTGTTTGGATCGGATGAGCCTGCCGAAGCCTTGTTTGAATTTGAGGACCGCTTCGGGCAGGGAGTACTCGGCGAACGGGCTACCGCCGCGGGCCTTGATGCGCTCGTTGCGTGCCTCGATGATCGGGCGATCGGGCACGGCAAAGGGAAGCCGACAAATCGCAACCAAACGCAGCGCCTCGCCACGCACATCGACACCTTGCCAGAAGCTGTCTGCTCCGAGTAGGACACTACGATGGTTGTGTTTGAAGCGTGCGAGTAGCTCGCTCCGTTGGACGCCATCGCCTTGCACGAGCATTGGCATGCTGCGCTGCGCCAGTGGATCGCGGAGTGCTTGAGCCATCTCGCGTAGTTGGCGGTAGCTGGTGAAGAGGACGAATGCTCCGCCGTCTGCAGCGTCAATGTGGTGCAACAGTGTCTGTACAGCCTGTGCGTTGAAGGCCTGTTCGCTTGGCTCGGGTAGCGATGGGCAGACGATCAGCTCGGCCTGGCTTGCGTAGTCGAACGGCGAGCCTAGCAACAGCGTCCGAGGCTCATCGCAACCGACTCGGCTGAGATAGTGCTTGAAGGGCGCCAGGCTTGAGTTGCCACCCTTAGGTAGATCGGCTTGGCCTTCTTGGCTTGTGTCAGTTTGCGAGGGCGCATCATCTTTTGCGCTCTGGGTCGCGAGCGTTGCCGAGGTGAGGATTACCGGCAACGGCTGGTCGCGCGAGGTCGTCGCTTTGAAGAGTCGTTCACGCAGTAGCCCGCCGACCTCGACCGGGCTGCTACAAAGCTTCACACGGTTGAACCGACCTTTGCGTTGCACATCGATCCAGTAGACGCTGTCGGTGACGGTTTGCTCGACGAGGGCCTTGATCGTCTGGGCGAGGCCGCCTGCGCGGTCCGCGTATCCACCGATCTCCATCGCGTCTTCTTCGCTGTCGAGCGAGTCTTTGACGCGCTTAAGCATCAGCGAAAGGTCGTTGAGCGCGGGGGTCAGTTCGTTTTCGATTTCGAGTGGCGCGCGGATTCGGCCGTTGTTCGCGCCGTACTCTGCGTGGTATTCCGCAACGTCGTCGAAGAACTGCTCTGCAACCATGCGAGCGGTCTCGGCGAGATGTAAACATCGGTTGAGTAATTGCTGGTCTGCCTTGCCTTGCAAGGTCACGAGCAGGCCCTTCTGGCGTCGAGCGGTATAGAGTCGGCTGATCAGGTAGGCGGCTTGGTATCGGCTGGCGGTGAGGCCGAAGTGCTCGGAGGCGACATCTTCGATGGTGTGCGCTTCGTCGATGATGACCGCGTCATAAGGCGGGAGGACGCCGAAACCCTGAGCACGCAACGCAAGGTCGGCGAAAAACATCGCGTGGTTCACGACGAGGATGTCCGCGTTGACCATCCGCCGACGAGCGGCCTGGTAGAAACACTTCATGAACGTCGGGCAGCGCTTGCCCATGCAGTCTTCGCTATCGGATTGGACCTCGTTCCAGACGCTGGGGCTTTCGAGCTGCGGGAGCGTGGCAAGCGAGCCGTCGTCCGTGGACTTTGACCAGTCCATGATCTGCTGGAGCGCATTGAACTCTTTGGACTCATTGAAGAGCGTATTCTGCCGATCGTGTGCCCGGCTTGCCCGGCGGAGCGATACGTAGTTGCCCCGGCCCTTTACGAGCACCGCGCTGAACTCGACGGGCAGGACGGCTTGCAACAACGGGACGTCCTTGTTGACGATCTGCTCCTGCAACGCGATGGTGTGGGTCGCGACAACGATGCGTTGTTTTTGGTCTTTGTCTTCTTGGTACTTGGCGATGTGTTCGATGGCGGGGAGCAGATAGCCGAAGGACTTGCCGACGCCGGTGCCCGCTTCGACGACGAGCTTACCGCCTGTGGCGAGTGAGTGACCGACCGCTTCGATCATAGCCTTCTGCTCGGGGCGCTCCTCGAAGTCATCGCCCATGCGGTCGGCGATCGGGCCGGTCGGTCCAAGGATGTGCGAGAGGTCGAGGGTCATGGAATAGCATTGTAGAACGCATTCACAATGAAGCGCCGCGGCTTGCCACGCTGCATCAGTTAACCCATGTTGAACCACGCGGCAAGCCACTGCGCTTCATGTTCCTACAATGCAACGATGCTTAACCATCCCACTGATTCGACGTGCATTTTCTGCGAGATTATTGCGGGTAGGATCCCTTGCCACAAGCTGCACGAAGACGAGCGGGTTCTCGCGTTTTTGGATGTCGGGCCGTTGAGTGAGGGCCATGCGCTGGTGATCCCCAAGGGTCATTATCCGACGCTGAATGCGGTGCCTGCGGAGGATGCGGCGGCGATCGGCCGAGTGCTGCCCGGCCTGAGTAAAGCGATCATGCAAGCGACCGACACAACAAGCTGGAACGTCCTACAAAACAACGGCGAGGACGCGGGCCAAGCGGTCCATCACGTCCACTTCCACATCATCCCACGCAGCGCAGGTGACGCACGCGAGACATCGACACCGGGCCATGGGTTGCCGTTTGGTTGGCCGGCAGGTGAAATCGATCGTGCGGCGGCGGCTTCGTTAGCAGAACAGATCCAAACCCACCTCGGCAGGTGACGCGACATGGAACTCTTCAATCTTTTCTACAGCATGACGACGTGGTTCCTCGTCGGCTTGGCACGATTGCTCGCGGCGCTGCTGGCCATCCCCTTCGTCTTCTTCATGCCACGCGGGCCGGGCTTTGCACACTTGACCTATTTCCAAACGCTCAGGCACCGCTTGCGTCACATCGGCAAGTCGATCCTCACCGCGTTCACAGGCAACCCGCTTGATTATTTGTGAAGTGAGCAAAGCAAGGCGGCCAAGCTCTAGTTGGCCACCTTGGATGCGAGTTGGCAGGTGGAATTGAAATGGGAGTGCCGCTGCATAGCCGCCGCTCTTCCTCTCCACTCTCGCTCGCTACTGTTAACCACCGGACACGCAGCAAGCTGCGGCGCTTCATTAACTTGCGTCTATGACCTGCGACTCGATACCTGCCACCCGCTGCCTACAGCGTCCC